>JACCYC010000370.1 GCA_013696665.1 Burkholderiaceae bacterium
TAAGGCGCGCGACAGAGATAGCCAGCGCGCTGACGCGATCGCGCGGTTCGATGGCAACGCGCGCCAGACGCGTTCTGAGCAGCGTTTCGCGATGCGCGGCCAATGCCGCACTCCGTTGCCGCAGTGAGCGCGCCAAGATCTGCTGCAGGTTCGACCCCAGCCGATCCAGTTTCGCGTCGAGCGCCGCGAGCGGCGTGCGAGGTGTCGCAAGCAGGCGATGGGCGTGATCAAGACGTTGCGCGACCGTTTGCAACCGATGCACCTGCAGTTTCTGCAGCCGCGCAAAGCCGTTCCCAAACTCCCCGATGAGTGCGCTCGCCGCCGGTGCAACGAGTTCGCCCGCGGCCGTTGGCGTTGGTGCACGCAGGTCCGCTGCAAAGTCGGCGATCGTGACATCGCTCTCATGGCCGACACCAACGACCACCGGGATCGCGCATGACGCGATCGCGCGCGCCACGCGCTCGTCGTTGAACGCCCACAAATCTTCGATCGAGCCGCCGCCGCGCACCAGCAAGGCAACTTCCACACCATCTGTCTCAGCGCGGCTCGAAACGCGCTTCAACATCTCTGCGATTTCGCCGCCGGCGCCCGGGCCTTGCACGGGGACCGGATAGATCACGATGCCGACGTAGGGTGCGCGACGACAAAGAGTTGTGACCAAATCGCACAACGCAGCGGCCTGCAGCGATGTAATGACCGCAACGCGCCGAGGTATCCGCGGCAAAGCGCGCTTGCGCTCGAGTTCGAACAACCCTTCCCCGGCAAGCCGGGCTTTGAGCCGTAGAAATTCTTCAAACAAGCGGCCCTGCCCCGCACGGTGCATAAACTCGACAGCCAGCTGAAACTCGCCGCGCGCCTCGTAGAAAGAAACAACAGCGCTGACCTCCACTTCGTCGCCGTCGCGCGGACGCCAATCCAATAACTGGCTGCGTGCACGAAACATTACGCACCGGACCTGTGCGTTGCTGTCCTTCAACGCGAAATAGGAATGACCGCTCGTGGCGCGCGTCAGGTTGGCAATCTCCCCGCGAACCCGCACCAATGGGAAACTGCGCTCGAGCAGCCCCGAAACTGCGCGGTTCAACGCGGAAACTGTCAGCGCATGCCGCGTGTTCGTTGCGTCCGGCATATCGAATTCAGGCGCCATGCGGGTTTCCGAGCGGAACCTATCCACACAATGAGGTATTTTGCGGATCGCGCGGATGCGCGAGCTTCAACGACAGCATGATTACGTTAACGTGTTCGAAATCATGAGCTTACAAACATTGCCTAAGCGCTGTGCAGTCAGTACAAATCACATTGCAACAAGGGGTTAGGGGGGTACCCCCCGAGTTCTTCACATACTTGTCCACAGCTTCTGTGGAAACTTGCGGCGCATCAAAGGCATCTCTACAGTGCGCGCTCGCGCCGGCACCCCTACCCCAAAGGATTTACGTTGTTTGCCATCATCGCTGAACTCGGCTGGCCGGTCTGGCCCCTCATCCTCGCCTCGATTCTTGCATTGGCACTCATCATCGAACGGGGAGTTGCTCTACAGAGAAAGAAAGTCGTTCCCGCTGCCCTTCTTAGCGACGTGCTTGGGATTTGGAGGAAGAAGCAGCTTACGTCCGACGTAGTCGCAAAGCTTGAAGCCAATTCTCCGCTGGGTCGCGTGCTCGCCGCCGGCCTGCGCAACGAGCGTACGAACCGTGAAGGGGCGATGCAGCAGATTGAAGCCGCTGGCGCAGTGGTGGCAAATCGGCTGACCAAGAATTTGACACTACTGGGCTCGATCGGCTCGATTGCGCCGCTGCTCGGTTTGTTGGGAACAGTCGTCGGCATGATTGCGATTTTCGCTTCTCAACAGGCCGGCTCGAATCCGCAGGATCTCGCGCGCGGCATTTCAGTGGCGTTGTATTCGACGGCGCTGGGCATCATCATCGCGGTCCCTTCAGTGCTCGCGTACCGCTACTTCAGACGCCTGGTCGACGATTACCTGGTTGACATGGAGGAGCAAGCCGAGCGCTTGCTTGAGGCCGTCTACGCCGGCGCCAGGCCCGACCGCACCGAGCGCAGCTAATGCGGTTTCGCCGAGCGCTCGATGAAGAGCCAGAGCTCAACCTGATTCCTTTGATCGACGTACTGTTGATCGTGCTGATATTTCTGGCGGTCAGCACGTCATACTCACGCTTTGCGGAGTTACAGATCACCCTACCCTCGGCGGACGCGGCGCAACCGTTGACGCAACCGAACGAAATCAACGTTGCTGTAACCGCCGACGGACGCTACGCGATCGAGCGTCAGTTGCTTGCGTCCAACGATGTTCGTTCGTTCGCAGAAGCATTACGCACCGCAAGCGACGGGGTCAAAGGGGGGCCATCAACTTCGACGCTGTTGATCATCAATGCCGACGCTCAGGCGCCGCACCAGGCCGTGATCGGCGTGATGGAAGCCGCGCGCATGGCGGGCATCGTTCGCATCAGCTTTGCCACTCAACGAACCGATGGAAGCAAGTAGCGTTCGGCGCCTGCCCGGCGACAGCTTTGACTCGCTTCGCATTCCCTGTTGATTGACACCCGTACACGGTTACACCTTGCGCTGGCGCAGATCTGGCAGCGCCGCGGGTGGGCTGCATGGCTGCTGACTCCATTTTCGTTGTTGTTTTTTTCGGTCTATTGCGCGCGTCGCGCGATCTATGCACTGGGGCTCAAGCGGCCTACGCGTCTTGATGTCCCCGTGGTCGTAATCGGCAACCTTTACGTAGGCGGTACGGGCAAGACGCCTCTAACCGTTGAGCTGGTGCGTGCGCTCAGCGCGCGTGGTTGGCGTCCCGGCATCATCTCGCGCGGCTACGGCGCACGCGATTCGCGTGCGCGACTCGTGCGCCCCGGCGAGCACGCGCGCGACGTGGGCGACGAGCCACTGATGATCCTGCATGCGACCGCAGCGCCCGTGGCGATTGGCAAGCGACGCGTCGAGGCCGCGCAACTTCTGCGGCGTATGCATCCCGAATGCAACGTCATCATCTCCGACGACGGACTGCAGCACCTGCAGCTTGCGCGCGACATGGAGCTGGCGTTGCTGAACGAACGCGGCCTGGGCAATGGCTGGATGCTGCCCGCCGGGCCGTTGCGCGAACCGCGCGGCCGACTCGATCGCGTCGACGCGATCGCACTGAACGGCAATGTCCCGGAAATCGCCGCTGCAGCGCCGCGCTATCGGATGCAAACCCGGCTCGCAGCCGCGTATGCATTGCACGCGCCCAGATTGCGTATCGAACTCGCCGCGCTTGCCGCCGAACAACGCGCGCACCGCTGGCGGTTCACCGCCGCCGCCGGAATCGGAGCGCCCGAAAAATTCTTCGAGATGTTGCGCGCGGCCGGGCTCGACATCGACGCGATGCCGC
>JACCYC010000374.1 GCA_013696665.1 Burkholderiaceae bacterium
GAAACGGTGTGGTCCGCCCCTTATGACGACACCGTTCTGGTGATGCCATCGACGCGGCATCTAAAGCCCGGTAACACCCAAGTGCGGCTTGGCCGCTACGAGGATTAGGAGCGAACATGAACATGAGAATAGTTGGCCTCGCGGTGTTGGCAGCAGCCACGCTCGCGCTTTCGGCCTGCGCTACCAGCACCGCGCTGAATGCCCAGTGGGTCAATCCCCAGGCGGGCAGTCGCCTTCCGGTCAAGAGCGTGATGGTGATGGGCATCAATCGCGACTCGACCGCGCGGCGCATCTACGAAGACGCGATGGTGGCCGAGCTCGGCGCGCGCGGAGTCAAAGCCGTGCAGTCGTACAAGACAATTCCTGGTGATGGACCCGCGGAGCAGCAGGCGATTCAGTCTGCCGTCGCGGGTGTCGGCGCAGACGCCGTGCTGATTTCGCGCACCGTCAGTGTCAGCAATGAAGTCCGCGTCACGCCCGGGTTGGTAGCCGGGCCGCCGTGGGGCTTCGGCTGGCCCGGTTTCTACGGTTACTACCATGGGTTCTGGTCGGCTGCCTACGCGGTTCCGCCGAGTGTGTACACCGTTCAAAACGTGCTGGTCGATACCCGGCTGTTCGATGCCAAGGAGTACGTATTGTTGTGGTCGGGCTCGTCGACCACGGTGCCGACCGGATCAATGCAGCAGACGATCCAGGATTTCGCGAAGGTTATCGGCGCAACACTGGCCAAGGACAAGGTCGTCTAATGCGGGCTAGTAGCTCGCGACAACGTTGTCGTCGCGCAATTCGCTTAGCATCTGGGCCACACGCACGCAGTCTTCGACGTGCCGGTCGCCGAGTCGCTTCAGCGCTGCAAATGAGATCGACGCGGCAATGGCCTGCCCGGCAAACGGGACGTACTTCGCCGCCTGCTTCGCGCTCAGTCGCATACCGACGGTCTTCAGCAGCTTGATCACCAGCTCGCGCGTTACCATGCGCCCCACCAGCGCGCTGCCGACCCCCAACGCAGCTTTGTAGGCAAAAAGCTTGCGCTGCGGCGCGAGTTGCTCGAGCTGTTCGGGCGTCAAACCGAATCGTTGATTCACCTGCTCGATCATCCGCATCAACACGCTGATATCGACCGCCACATCGACGCCGGGCAGCGGCACGATCGACGCCCCAGCCGCCATCAAGGCGCGCCGTGTAACCAGCTTGCGGCATTCGCGGGCGATCTGCGCAATCTCGAGCGGCGTCGGCGCAAGTGATGCCTGGGCAGCGTTAACAGCGCCACGTTTCTTTCGCGTCGGTCGCACAGTCGCCACCTCGGTAGATGCCATCTGTATCGTTTCTCGTGGGTAGCCTGCCGTTCGGCGGGCGGTGCGGATCATGGTAATCCGATTAACCGGCAAGGAGCCCGGTTCCTCGTGGTTTTCAGTCATACCCGCGAGGCCTGCGCCACCTATAATTTGGATCGTCCCAAACAAGGATCAGGCGCGCGATAGCGTCAACGCAATCGTCGATGCAACTCCTTACCGTCGGGCTCAACCATTCAACCGCGCCGCTGGCCGTGCGCGAGCGAGTTGCGTTTCTGGCGGACGATGTCGGTGCGACAATCCGGCGGTTGCGTGAACGGCTGAACGAACCCGCTGGCGGCGGCGTTAGCGAAGCCGCGATTGTTTCGACCTGCAACCGAACCGAGCTCTACTGCGCGGCTGAGGAGCCCGATCTTGCTCAACGTGCGCTGCACGAGTTCGTGGCCAGCGAAAAGCGCTTGGATCTGGATGAGCTGCACCGCCACTCGTATGTGCTGCCACACGTCGATGCGGTAAGACACGCATTCCGCGTCGCGAGCGGGCTCGATTCGATGGTGCTGGGTGAGCCGCAGATTCTCGGCCAGATGAAGGAAGCCGAAAAACTTGCGCGCAGCGCCGGCGGCCTCGGGCTGATGCTGAACCATTTGTTTCAGCGCACATTCGCAGTCGCCAAAGAAGTACGCACCACGACCGAGATCGGGACTCAATCGGTTTCGATGGCGGCAGCTGCAGTGCGTGTTGCGCGAAAAATCTTTGGCGAGCTTTCCGGCAGCCACGTGC
>JACCYC010000017.1 GCA_013696665.1 Burkholderiaceae bacterium
GCGACCGTATAAAACTCCTCGTTAAAACGCTTCTTGAAATCGAGATAAATCTGCTCACCCGGATAACCCGTGATGTTCGGGTGCCAGTAGGAAATCATGTGCATCCGGTTCTCGCCGGCTGGGCCGACTGCGGTCGGTGTGCCGATTACGCCGGCGTAATACGTATAGAAGTTCGCATTGAGCCCGGCTTCTCGCGCGGCGCGCACGAGCAGCGCGAGATCCGGACCCCAGTTGCCGGTAATCACGGTGTCGGCATTCGCTGCCTTCATCTTCGCAATGTAAGGCGCGAAATCACGTACCTGGCCCAGCGGGTGCAAATCATCGCCAACCACTTTCACGTCAGGGCGCTTGCGGGCCAGCAGCTCCTTCGCGACGCGCGACACCTGCTGACCGTGCGAATAATTCTGGTTGATAAGGAAGACGTTCTTCACCTCGGAGCGATCCTTGATGTAAGTGGTCAACGCTTCCATTTTCATATCGGTATTGGCGTCGAAACGAAAATGCCAGAAGCTGCACTTGCTATTGGTCAGGTCAGGATCAACCGCCGCATAGTTCAGAAATACGATCGCCTGATTCGGGTTGCGCTCGTTGTGCTTGTCGATCGCATCGATCAGCGCCAGCGCTGCGCCGGAACCCTGGCCCTGCACGACGTAGCGGATGCCCTGATCGATCACCTGCTTCAGCGCCGTCAACGTTTCCTGCGGCGACGCCTTGTTGTCAAACGCAGCCATTTCGAACTTCACACCGGGCCCTGCCAACTGCTGCGCGTTGACGAGATCGGCGCTGAACTGAAAATGCTTCAGCAGATTTGCGCCGACGCCTGCAAACGGGCCCGATTGCGGATCGATGTAGGCGATCCGTACCGTTTGCGTTGCGGAAGTGGCTGGCGCCGATTTGGAAGCCGCCGACTTTGTCTGCGCCATCGCGTAGCTGGCGAAAGCGAGCGCACATGCTGTAGCTAACCCCGTGATGATGTGCCGGCGTTTCATGGTTTGTCTCCTATTGTTTTATGAATGCACACAGAATACTCAAACAACGAGCCGTCCTGTAACAACTACGCGCCAGGCAAGCGGTGCACGCGAAACTGTTCGCGCAGCTTCGTCTTCAAAATCTTGCCGGTAGCGCCGAGCGGCAATGCTTCAACGAAGACGACGTCGTCGGGCACCTGCCAGCGCGCCACTTTGCCAGCGTAGTGCGCCAATACATCGTCGCGCGTCACGCTCGCGCCTGGCTTCTTGACCACAACGAGCAGAGGCCGTTCGTCCCACTTCGGATGTGCCGCGGCAATACACGCCGCCATGGCGACCGCCGGGTGCGACACGGCGATGTTTTCGATTTCAATCGAACTGATCCACTCGCCGCCGGACTTTATAACGTCCTTGCTGCGATCCGTGATCTGCATGTAACCGTCGGCGTCGATATTTGACACGTCGCCGGTTGGAAACCATTGCTTGTTCTGCTTGTCATCCACCAGCGGGCTGCCTTCGCCGCTCTTGTAATAGTCACGCACCACCCACGGTCCGCGGACGAGCAAGTTACCGAATGCGATGCCGTCCCACGGCAGATCGACGCCGTCGTCGTCGACAATCTTCATATCCACACCGTAAAGCGCCCTGCCCTGCTTGCTCTGCACCGGAGCACGTTCCGCCGGCGACCAGGCCGCGTGCTTGTGCTTGAACGTGCAGGCGGTGCCAAGCGGGCTCATTTCGGTCATGCCCCACGCATGCAACACCTGCACGCCGTATTTTTGCTGGAACAGCTGAATCATGGCCGGCGGGCACGCTGAGCCGCCGATCACGGTACGGTTCATCGTTGAAAACTTAAGGTTGTTCGCTTCCGTATAGGTCAGCAGCGATTGCCAGACGGTCGGTACGCCCGCGGAGAAAGTCACCTTCTCGCTTTCAAGCAGCTCGTGCAGCGATTTGCCGTCCAGAAAGGGGCCGGGAAAGACGAGCTTCGCTCCCACCATCGCAGCGATGTAGGGCAGTCCCCACGCGTTGACATGAAACATCGGAACCACCGGCAGAATCACATCGCGTGCTGAAAGGTTCAACGCGTCGGGTAGCGCAGAAGCGAGCGTGTGCAAAATCGTCGATCGGTGCCCATATAGGACGCCTTTCGGATGGCCCGTGGTACCCGACGTGTAGCAGAGCGACGATGCCGCGTTTTCGTCGAACTCCGGCCACGTGAACTGGTCAGTTTGCGCGCTAATCAAGTCTTCGTAGCAGAGCACCCCGTTTGCGCCCTCCATGGTTGCAACAGGCATGCGGTCGCGATCCGCAAGTGCGACCCAATGCCTGACCGTCTTGCACAGCGGCGCAATGGATTGAATCACCGGCAAGAACGTCAGATCAAAAAAGACCGCCCGATCCTCGGCATGATTGACAATCCACGCAATCTGCTCGGCGAGCAGACGTGGATTGATCGTATGCAGAACGCTTCCTGCGCCCGAGACCGCGTAGTACAGCTCCATGTGCCGATAGCCGTTCCATGCGACGGTCGCGACGCGGTCGCCCTGATCAATTCCTAGCTCTGCAAGCGCGTTAGCTAGCCGGCGGGACCGTCGGTGCAGCTCGTGATAGGTGGTGCGATGAATGTCGCCCTCGACCCGGCGCGACACTATTTCAGAGTCGCCATGATGCCGGTCCGCGTGCTCGATCAGCGACGAGATCAGCAGCGGCATCTGCATCATCAAGCTCTGCAACATCGTGACGTCTCCTTGGGCCGGCGTTTGTAAATCAGCGGTCCCGACCGCATATGCTGGTGATTCAATCAACCGTCGTCAAGCTCCTACAATGCACGCGTTTCGGAGAACCTTGTGGATTCCTCGTTAGTCGTTGAACAGATCACGCCGACATCGGTTCCAACCCCGGTTGATTTGGGACTGCGCTTTGATAATTCATTTGCGCAATTGCCTGGCGCGTTTTACACGCGATTGGCGCCGACCGGGCTTTCCGATCCGTACCTGGTGGGGTTTTCGGAATCCGCCGCCGCCCTGATTGGGGTTAGTGCCGATGCAAACCGGCAGGCGCTGGTCGATGTGGTTTCGGGAAATCGTCCGCTCGCTGGTACCGACCCCCTGGCTGCCGTGTATTCGGGCCATCAGTTTGGCGTCTACGTACCACGCCTCGGCGACGGCCGCGCGTTGCTGCTCGGCGAAGCGATCGGACCATCGGGTGAACACTGGGAGTTGCAGCTCAAGGGCGCGGGCAAAACGCCTTATTCGCGGATGGGCGACGGACGTGCGGTGCTGCGATCTTCGATTCGTGAATTTCTCGGATCCGAGGCTTTGCATCATCTTGGCGTTCCCACCACGCGCGCATTGGCAGTTGTCGGTTCCGATCAGCCGGTTTTTCGAGAAACCACGGAGACGGCCGCTGTCGTCCTGCGCATGTCGCCGAGCTTTATTCGCTTTGGTTCTTTCGAATATTTTTACTGGACGAAGCAGCACGATGCATTGCGGCAGCTTGCAGACTACGTACTGGATCACTTCTATCCGGAATGTCGGGACGACCCACAGCCGTACCTGGCCTTTCTGGAGCAGGTCGCCCGGCGTACAGCACGACTTGTCGCGCACTGGCAAGGCGTCGGTTTCTGTCATGGCGTCTTGAACACCGACAATATGTCGGTACTCGGCCTCACGATTGATTACGGGCCGTTCGCGTTCATGGATTCATTCGACGCCGGGTATATCTGCAATCACAGCGACGTCAACGGACGCTACGCCTACAACATGCAGCCGCAGATCGCCCACTGGAATTTGTATGCGCTCGGGCAGGCGCTGGTTGGGCTTACCGACGATATTGACGCGACGAAAGCGGCTATTGATAGCTACCTCAAAGAATATTCTCGCGCCGCGAGTGCAATGTTTTGCGCCAAGCTTGGGCTCGAGACAATGCAGGCCAACGACGATTTGCTTGTCACCGGCGTTATCGATCTGCTGCAGGCCGAACACACCGATTGGACGAACTTTTGGCGCATGCTGTCGACTTTCCGGGTCGACGGAAGCGACGGCGACGCAGTGCGCGATTCATTTATCGACCGCGCTCGATTCGATGCATGGGCTGTTCGATATCGGGAAAGGCTGCGCGCTGAGGGCTCGGTCGACACTGAGCGCGCAAAGCGGATGAATCGAGTTAACCCGAAATACATTGTGCGCAACCACCTCGCGGAAATTGCAATTCGCGCCGCAAGCGCCAGCACTTCGAGCGGTGGCGGCACGCGCGATTTCTCTGAAGTCGAGCGGTTGCTGAAAGTTCTCGAACGGCCGTACGACGAACTCCCGGAGTTTGAATCCTATGCGCAGGACCCTCCCGACTGGGCCCGAACGCTCGAGCTCTCCTGCTCCTCCTGAGGCTACGATGAACGACCTGGTGACAAAAATGAACAAGTCAAAGTCCGAATGGCAACAGCAGTTGTCCGCCGACGAGTACGCGGTGACGCGCGAGAAAGGCACTGAACGTGCATTTTCCGGCCGCTACTGGGACCATCACGACGAGGGCATTTATCGCTGCGTGTGCTGCGGGACGCCGCTGTTCGCGTCCGATACCAAATTTGATTCCGGGTGCGGCTGGCCCAGTTATTTCAAGGCGCTCGACCCTGCCAACGTGCGCGAGGAGCGCGACGCTTCACACGGCATGACGCGTACCGAAATCATTTGCAGTGTCTGCGACGCACATCCGGGCCACGTTTTCCCGGACGGCCCGCCGCCCACGGGGTTGCGTTACTGCATCAACTCGGCATCGTTGCAGTTCGAACCGCAGAAAATCGTCAAGACGTGAAGCTTCTCTTCGATCTGTTTCCGGTTGCCGCATTTTTTATCGCTTACCGAATTGGAAAAGGATTCCCGGAGCAATCGGCGGTGTTTGTCGCCGCGCTGATTGGACCCGTTGCCGCAACGACTGCCTTTCCGGATCTGGTCGCTGTAATCGTCGCGACCACGGTGGCAATCGCCGCGACGCTGATTCAGGTCGGATGGCTGCTGGCGCGCGGCCAACGCGTCAAACCCATGCTGTGGCTGTCTGCGATCTTGATCATCGCATTCGGAGGAATGACGATATGGCTACAGAATGAGTTGTTTATCAAATGGAAGCCGAGCCTGCTGTACTGGAGCTTTGCGTTGATCCTCGTCGGTGGCCGGTTGCTGTTTCGACGCAACTTGCTCGCAGCCCTGCTCGGCTCCGAACTGACGCTGGCGCCGTCGGTATGGGATCGTTTGCTGTGGCTCTGGGCAGGATTCTTTGCGTGCCTTGGTGCCGCCAATCTCTATGTGGCCTACCAATTTACGACGGAACAGTGGGTGGACTTCAAGACGTTTGGGCTGATGGGTATTACGTTTGCGTTCGTGATCGGGCTCGGCGTTTACCTCAGCCGTCATATCAAGGAGCCCGCCGCCGATGTCTGACGACACGATTGCGAAGATTCGCGACAGAATGTCTGCGCTCGAGCCGCTGGCACTAGAGGTCATCGACGACAGCGGGCAGCATCGTGGGCACCCCGGGGCGGCGAGTGGCGGCGGTCACTACCAATTGCGCGTTGTGAGCGCGCAGTTCAAGGGCCTATCGCGGGTGGCTCGGCATCGCCTCGTGTATGATCTTTTGACCGATTTAATGCAGCGCGAAATTCATGCGCTCGCAATGAACCTGCAGGCTCCCGGCGAGGTCGAACCGGCGGCTCTTTCAGGTTCTACCCTCTTCGAACATTCTTCTGGGCTCTAGCTACCTATGGAACGAAACCGACTGATGCAACGTAGCGCCGCCTTTGCCGCGCTTGCGCTGGCCAGCAGCATTGCAATCGCGCAGAACGTCGCGGTGATCAACAACAAGCCGATTCCCAAAGCGCGCGAGGATGCTTGGGTAAAAGAGCTGACCAAACAGGGGCAGGCGGATTCGCCCGAGCTGCGCAAGCAGGTCAAGGATCGGCTGATCCAGAACGAGATCCTTTTGCAGGAAGCGCAGCGGCGTGGCGTCGCGGAGCGTGCCGACGTGAAGTTCATGCTCGACGTACAGCGCCAAAACACGCTGATTCAGGCGCTGCTGCGCGACGAGGTCGAGAAGGCTCCGGTGACTGATGCGCAGATCAAGGCGGCGTACGAACAGCAGAAAACGAAGGTGGGCGGCAAGGAATATCGTGCGCGCCATATCCTGGTAGAGAAAGAGGATGAAGCCAAGACAATCACCGAGCAGTTGAAAAAGGGCGCAAAGTTTGAGGAGCTTGCGAAGGGCTCAAAAGACACTGGCTCTGCGAAAAACGGCGGCGACTTAGACTGGGCTGCGCCAGACTCGTATGTCAAACCATTTTCCGATGCGCTGACCAAGTTGACCAAAGGTCAGGTTACGGATGCGCCGGTGCAAACCCAGTTTGGATGGCACGTGATCCGTCTCGACGACGTCAGGGATACGCAGTTCCCACCGCTCGAGCAGGTGACACCGCAAATCCGCGAGGGCCTTCAGCAGCAACGCGCGCAGGCGTTTGTTGAAGGACTACGTAAAAACGCCAAGATCCAGTAGGCACCTAACTTGCTTTCTATGATGCGTCGGTCGCCGTTGTACGGCGGCTGTAAATCAGCTGGCTGCGTTCACGCCAGCTGTTTGACGACTAAAACGAGGGAAACAACTATGAACAAGTTAGTCTCGATCGCAGTGGGCGCCGCCATTCTGGGCGCAAGCGCTGTTGCCGGCGCGCAAACCGGCGGCACGATGAAGCCCGGTGACAGCATGACCACGGGCAGCACCGCCGGCCGTAGCATGGACTTCAAAAAGATGGATACCAACAACGACGGTTGGGTTTCGCGCGAGGAATATCTTGGCTTTTACGGCACAAGGTATGACAGCATGAAGCGCAATGACAAAGGTTGGGTGTCATGGTCTGACATGCAGCAAAGCGACGGCCGCTTCTTCCAGCCGGGTACTTCAAGCAATACGACAGGTAACCCGACATCGGATCGCGCCGGCACGAAGGGCGGTATCGGCAACCCACCTGCAACGGGTGGCGGTTCGAAGTAATCGCAGTTCGTAGTTGAAGTTCATCGGGCCGCTTATGCGGCCCGATTTATTTGTGCTATCAGTTCACTGCTGGTGGCCGTTACCCGATCCAGCGGCGCGCGTTTCTAAAGATCCGCATCCATGGTGAGTGCTCGCCGAGCCCTTGCGGTTGCCACGACATCTGCACAGTGCGAAAAACACGTTCCGGATGTGGCA
The DNA here is from genome assembly GCA_013696665.1 of Burkholderiaceae bacterium. Lineage (GTDB taxonomy): Bacteria > Pseudomonadota > Gammaproteobacteria > Burkholderiales > Burkholderiaceae_F > JACCZX01. The sequence goes on from JACCYC010000017.1 coordinate 7,200, forward strand.
TCACGATCGTAAATCGGCCATCTGCGGTCGTGAAACTGCATTGCCCACCAGGCGAACCATTCGGATTAAATGGGTAGTCATCAGTTGGCCGCCCGTGCGAGTCGACGTAGTTGATCGCGCAGATTGCGCTTTGTTGCTCGCTTTCGCGCTCGAACACTGCCCGGCCTTCGCCGTGCGCGTTTGCAATTGGCGCCACACTGCCCGACATGCCGTTAAAAAACAGCGAAGGCGAATCTGCGATTCGAACCTGCACGAGACGCCCTTCGTACTGCTCCGACGCGTTTCTTTCGAACCGAGGCCAATGGCGCGCGCCCGGTATCAAAGCCTTCAGGCGGCTCATCATCTGACAGCCATTACAGACGCCGAGTGCAAACGTGTCCCCGCGGGAGAAAAAATCTACGAACATCTCAGACAGTGACGCGCGATGCAGAATCGTTTGCGCCCACCCGCCACCGGCTCCCAGCACATCACCGTATGAAAACCCGCCGCACGCAACAACACCTTTGAAATCTGCAAGTGATTGACGGCCATCGATCAGATCGGTCATATGAACGTCGACGGACGCGAAGCCCGCGCGATCAAAGGCGTATGCCATCTCAGTCTGGCTGTTGACGCCCTGCTCCCGCAAAACAGCAACCCGCGGACGCCGACCCGTCGAAATGAACGGCGCCGCAACGTCTTCCTCAGGGTCGAACGTCAGCCGCATCGACAACCCGAGGTCATCTGAGGCGGCACCGGCGCGTGCGTACTCGCGGTCGGCGCACTCGGGGTTGTCGCGCATTCGCGCAATCCGCCATGACGTTTCGCTCCAAACAGTTTGCAGCTCCGCCCGCGGCCTCGAGAACACGGGCTTTGCGTCGCACCAGAACTCGATTACGTCGGTCGAGTTGGGCCGGCCAATGATTTGCGTCTGCGCGCCAAGACCGGCTTTTCGAAACGTTTCAATCACGGCGCTCTTCTCGCTCTCGCGTACCTGCAAAACCGCGCCCAGCTCTTCGCTGAATAGTGCCTTGAGCAGGAGTTCGTCGCGCCGCACCGCAACCTGCTCGGCCCGAATCTTGAAATCGCCCCAGTCCTGAGCGACCGGGTCGACAGTGAGCACGTCAAGGTTCACGCTGATGCCCACGTGGCCGGCGAACGCCATCTCGATCAGCGCTGTAAATAATCCGCCGTCCGAGCGGTCGTGGTACGCCAGCACCTGTCGATCACTTCGCAGCCGATGCATCACGTCGAGCAGCGCAACGAGCCGTTCGGGTTGATCGAGGTCCGGGCATTCATTGCCGATCTGTTGCGTAACCTGCGCCAGGATGGAGCCGCCCATTCGATTACGTCCGGCCCCTAGATCCACCACCAGCAGCACCGTAGCGTTGTCGGCAACAAGCTGCGGAGTCAGCGAATGCCGAACGTCATTAACCGCTGCGGCCGCGCTTGCGATCAGCGAAATTGGCGCGATGACGGTCTTTTCGAATTCGCCATCACGCCATGTGCTCTTCATCGACAGCGAATCCTTGCCGACCGGGACGCTGATGCCCAGCGCTATGCACAATTCGCCCGCGGCGTGCACAGCGTCGAATAATTTGGCGTCTTCGCCCGCCACGCCGCACGCTGCCATCCAGTTCGCGGAGATCTTGACGTCCTTCAGTTGCACATCCGCTGCCGCAATATTGGTCAGCGCTTCGCCGATGGCCATTCTCGATGCCGCTGCTGGATCAATGACTGCAAGAGGTGTCCGCTCACCGATTGCCATTGCTTCGCCGGCATAGCCGTCAAAGCTCAGCGTGGTGACAGCGCAATCGGCTACCGGTACCTGCCATGGCCCAACCATCGAATCGCGGCAATTCATTCCGCCGACGGTACGATCGCCGATTGTCACCAGAAACGATTTGCTGCCAACCGTCGGATGCCGGAGCACATCGAGCGCGCACTGCTCGATACGTATTCCGGAGCCATCGAATTCCGGCAATTGCGTTGGCACATGAAGCACGTCCCGGTGTGCGCGCGGAGGCTTTCCCAGCAACACATCCATCGGCATATCGACGGCGAGTACGCCACCACCGCTCTCGATTCGCAGCTGCGCATCGTCGCTAATGCGGCCGATCACTGCATACGGGCAGCGTTCACGCTGCGCGATCCAGCCAAAAGCAGTCAGATGCTCGGGCGCAATCGCTAGCGCATAGCGTTCCTGCGCCTCGTTACACCAGATCTCGAGCGGACTCATGCCGCTCTCCTCGACGGGGATCGCATCCAATACAAACCGCGCGCCACGCTTGGATTGATCAGCCAGCTCGGGCATTGCATTGG
>JACCYC010000037.1 GCA_013696665.1 Burkholderiaceae bacterium
ATCTTCAATCCGATGGGAATGGCCGGAGGCATCGTGCAGATGATCTCGCATGGCTTCGTGTCGGGCGCGATGTTTTTCTGCATTGGAGTGATGTACGACAGGATGCACAGCCGCAACATTGCGGACTACGGCGGGGTGGTCAATACGATGCCGAGGTTTTCGGCGTTCTTCATGTTGTTCGTTATGGCAAACGCCGGCTTGCCCGCAACCAGTGGTTTCGTTGGCGAGTTCATGGTGATTCTGGGCGCGGTGCAGTACAACTTCTGGATCGCGCTGATTGCCGGGACGACGCTGGTGCTCGGCGCTGCATACTCGCTGTGGATGTACAAGCGCGTCATCTTTGGCGACGTCGCCAACGATCACGTCGCCGAGCTCGCCGACGTCAATGCGCGCGAATTTTTGATCCTTGCGATGCTGGCGGCGGCGGTGTTGTGGATGGGGCTCTATCCCAAGCCCGTAACCGACCTCATCGATGCTTCGGTGGCTCAGTTGTTGGAGCATGTCTCGGTGTCGAAGCTGCCAGCCGGTGCCGCCGCCGCTGGCTCGAACCAATAATGGACTCGCTGAACACACTGGTCGCTTTGCCGGAGATCGTGCTGCTGGTCGCTGCGTGTGGCGTCCTGCTGATCGATCTCTTCATCTCCGATTCGCGACGCAACGTTACGTATGGCCTGACCATGGCCGCACTGCTTGCGGTTGCCGTCGTCGTTGGGTTTGCGGCGGCACGTAACGACACGGTGGTTGGCTTCGGCGCGATGTACATCAGTGATCCAATGGGCCATGTGCTGAAGCTCGCTGCGATCCTGTGCTGCGGTTTCATGCTGGTTTGTGCGCAGTCATACGCCCGGGCCCGTGGAATCTGGAAGGGCGAGCTGTTCAGTCTGACGCTGTTTTCGCTGCTCGGCATGATGTTGATGATCTCGGCAAACAATCTGCTGGTGATCTATCTCGGCCTCGAGCTGCAGTCGCTTTCGATGTACGCACTGGTTGCCTTGCGGCGCGATGACCCCCGGTCGAGCGAAGCGGCGATGAAGTACTTCGTGCTGGGATCGCTGGCGTCGGGGTTTCTGCTCTACGGAATGTCGATGCTCTACGGCGCCACAGGCACGCTCGAGATCGACGAACTTGCAAGCCGCGTTGCCGCGGGCGAGATTGTCAGCCGCGCATCATTGTTGCTCGGCATCGTCTTCGTGGTGGCCGGGCTCGCGTTCAAATTTGGTGTGGTGCCGTTCCACATGTGGGCACCCGACGTTTACCAGGGTGCTCCGACTCCAATCACCATGCTTCTGAGCTCGGCGCCCGAGCTCGCGATCTTTGCAATTGCGTTCCGAATTCTGGTTGAAGGCTTGCTTCCGTTCGCGGTCGACTGGCAAAAGATTCTCGCCCTGCTGGCGGTTGCATCCCTTGTGCTCGGCAATTTGACCGCGATTGCGCAGACCAATCTGAAGCGAATGCTCGCGTACTCGACGATCGCGCAGATGGGGTTTGTGCTGCTCGCCATGCTGTCCGGCGTGACGGCCGGCGATCCTGTCGTGATCGCCGACGCCTACAGCGCGGCGATGTTCTATCTGATCACGTATGCGCTGACGTCGCTGGGGACGTTCGGCATCATTTTGCTGCTTTCGCGGCAGGGCTTCGAGGCAGAAGAAATCTCGGACTTCCGAGGCCTTGCGAAGCGAACTCCGTGGTACGCATTTCTGATGATGTTGTTGATGTTTTCGCTGGCTGGAGTGCCTCCGACCGTCGGGTTCTATGCAAAGTTGGTGGTGTTGCAGGCCTTGGTCAGCGAGGGTGCCACTGTTGCTGCGTTATCGCTCGCGGTGATCGCGGTGTTGCTCTCACTGATCGCCGCGTTTTACTACCTTCGCATCGTGAAGACGATGTATTTCGACGATCCGCTGCCGGAGACTGCGGCCGTGCCGATCGTTGCGCCGACCGACATGCGTGTCGCGCTGTCCGTCAACGGCATTCTTGTGCTGGTGCTCGGGCTTACCCCACAGTACCTGTTGCAGCTTTGCGCGGCTGCAATGACGCGCACGCTCGGCGGCTGACCAGCCCGCAGGACATCTTGGCCCTTTCGGACGACATCGATCGGCTCGCTGAGCAAACGCTCGACAGCCGGCTCGCATTTGAAGGCGATTTTCTGCGTCTTTACGTCGACAACATCCGTGCAGCCGATGGTCATCTGGGCACCCGTGAATATTTAAGGCATCCGGGCGCCGTGATGATTGTGCCGTTGCTGCCCGATGGACAGGTGGTTCTCGAGCGGCAGTATCGTTATCCGCTGAAGCGCACCGCGATCGAATTCCCCGCCGGCAAGATCGACGCGGGCGAAGATCCGCTGGCGTGCGCCAAGCGGGAGTTGATGGAGGAGACCGGCTATCGCGCCGGCCGATGGAGCTATCTCGGCGGCTTGCACAACGCGATCGCCTATTGCGACGAAAAGATCGAGATGTACCTGGCCGAGGATCTGACGCTTGAAGGCGCAGCGCTTGATGCCGGAGAGACGCTCGAGGTCTTCACGTCGACGTGGCAACAGTTGCTGCAGTGGGTGCGCGAGGGAACGGTCACTGATGTGAAGACGATGCTCGGCGTGATGTGGCTGGAGAAAATCCTCGCGGACGAATGGCAGCGACGCGACGTTTGACGCGTACGGACATCACACGCAACGTTCACGCTACATGTTGATGTAGTTCGGGCCTCCGCCGCCTTCAGGGGTCGTCCAAACAATGTTCTGCGTCGGGTCCTTGATGTCGCATGTCTTGCAGTGCACGCAGTTCTGAAAGTTGATTTGCAGGCGATCGGTCCCGTCGGCATTCTTCACGAACTCATACACAGCAGCGGGGCAGTAGCGTTGCTCGGGTCCTGCGTACTTCGCCAGGTTAAGCGCCGTCGGCACCGATGGATCCTTTAGCTTCAGGTGCGGCGGCTGATTCTCCACATGATTTGTGTTCGACACGTACACCGACGTCAGCCGGTCGAACGTCAGCTTTCCATCGGGGCGTGGATAGTCGATCGGTTGACATTCGCTCGCGGGCTTGAGCTTCTCGTGGTCGGCTAACGTCCGATGCAGCGTCCACGGCGCTTTGCCGCGGAACACGATCTGATCGATGCCGAACATCAACGAGCCCAGGACCAACCCCTTATCGAGCCACGGTTTGAAGTTGCGCGCGCGATGCAGTTCATCGTGCAGCCAGCTCGCTTCGAACGCCTGCGGATACGCAGCAAGCTCATCCTGCTGGCGACCTGTAGCGATTGCGTCAAACGCAGCTTCAGCGGCAAGCATTCCGCTCTTGATTGCGGCATGACTGCCCTTGATGCGTGGAGCGTTCAGGAAGCCGGCATCGCATCCAATCAGCGCCCCGCCGGGAAAGACTAACTTCGGGAGCGACTGCAACCCACTTGCGTTGATCGCGCGCGAGCCGTACTCAAGGCGCTTGCCGCCCTCGAGATACTTTCGGATCGCGGGGTGGGTCTTGAACCGCTGGAACTCGTCGAACGGTGACAGGTAAGGATTCGCGTAAGAAAGGCCGACGACGAAGCCCACCGACGCCAGAT
>JACCYC010000089.1 GCA_013696665.1 Burkholderiaceae bacterium
CGGCGTCGGGCGATCTGCTGGGCGAATTGGCCGAGCCGATCGGGATGTCGGACTACGAAGTGATCCGGATCGCGCACGAAATCGGCCTGCGCGGGCTGACCGGCATGTCGTTCATCTGCATTCCACCGGGATCGGCAGTGATCTACCGCGTGATTGTCTACGTGATCACGTACCTGATGGCGGGCCTCGCGATGCGAAAGCAGAACGCGCTCAAGACCGGCTGACGGCGCCTCGGGCCGCATGCGCCTAGCGGGAGCGTTGTATGTCCGCTATGGTTCTATCCCGTTAAAAAAATCGAGCCGTGCGAGCGAACAAGCTGATGACTCTGCCTGGGTTTCCGTTCGCCGACCTGAGCCTCAAGTCTTTTGCAGCTTACTTTCGCGAGGGTCGGATTCGCTCGCGAGATGTGACGCAGACTATTCTCGACCGGATTGATGTGCTGCAGCCGCGGCTAGCCGCGTACTCGTACATCGATCACCAAGGGGCGCTCGCGCGCGCTGCAGCGGTCGATGCATTGCACTTGGCAGGAGTCGATCTTGGTCCGCTTATGGGCTTACCGATCGCGTTGAAAGATCTATACAGCGTTCGGGGCATGCCAACGAACGCTGGCAGCCGTGTCGATATCAGCGATCTGGTGCCGCCCCAAGGGCCCTTTGTTACCGCACTGCAGCGCGCGGGCTGCGTGGTTCTCGGCAAGACGACCACGACCGAATTCGCGATGGGCGGCATCAATTTGACGCATCGTCTCCCATGGAATCCGTGCGATTCCGACGTTGCGCGAATGACAGGCGGCTCGAGTCACGGATCAGCAGTCGCGATGGCGGCGGGAATGGCGGCGATAACCTTCGGCACCGACACAGGCGGGTCTGTCCGCTGGCCGGCAGCACTGTGCGGTGTCGTCGGATACAAGGCGAGCAACACTCACTGGCCAGTGGAGGGTGTGTTCCCGTTGTCGAAGAATATGGACAGTCTCGGCGTGTTTACCAATAGCGCGGCTGATGCTGCGTTCGTCGAAGCGGCGATACGCGGAAACGATGGCAGGCCGGCGCCTCGGGTCGATCAACTGGTGCTGGGGGTTCCGATGGAACACTACTTTGACCATATCGATCGCGACGTACGCGAGTGCTTCGACGACGCGGTGGCACGCTTGCGTTCTCGTGGCGCGCAACTCGTGCCTATCGGAGTCTCCGAGGCGCACGAACACGACGCGCTGTTCGCACGCCTGGTGCCTGCGGAGTGGCTTGCTTTTTTTGGTCGCGAGCGTTTCATCGCCAATAAAAATGAGATGGATCCGCTAGTGCAGACACGGGCCAGTACAGGAATGGACGTTGCCGCCGATGAGTATCTGCGCCACGAGAAGCGTCGCGTGGAATTGATCGCGCTCATGTCCGAGCGAATGCGTGGCCTCGATGCCTGGGTCGCTCCGACCGTGGTGGTAGTGCCAGGTCCCGTGACCGACTTCGATACGATCGAGAGAGCTGCCGCCTGGAACAAGCTCAACACACAGAACACGCGTCCCGGAAACGTATTCGCGCAGTGCGGCGTTTCGTTGCCGATCCAGCACCTGCGCTCGACCCTACCGGTCGGGTTGCAGCTTTGCTGTGCGCCTGGGGAGGACACGCACCTCCTCGAGGTTGCCAGAGCGGTGGAAGACGTTGTGGGACGCGCTCCGGCGCCTGACGTGGGGCTTCTCAGTGGTGCAACGAACCTTGAAAGGACGGTTTCGATTTGTGGTCCTGAGGTACGAGACACTGAAAAGGAAAGCGCGGCAAAGCAAACTGGTAGGCCCCCCAGAAAGGCTTGATACGCGTCCGCTTCCAGCCAAGCTAAAGTCCGCTTATGGGTCGTGAGCGGACATGCACGAATGTCACCTATCGGCGGCGGATTCAACCGGTCGATGCAACAGATTGGCTGAACATTTCAGCGGGTGTCTGGAAGTCGAGAGTTTTCCGTGGCCTCTCATTCAATTGTCTCGCTACTGCGTTGAGCTTGGCTTGTGAGTAGC
>JACCYC010000157.1 GCA_013696665.1 Burkholderiaceae bacterium
CACATGATTGCTGATGCGGTAACGATCATCGGCACGCAGGACATTGTGTTTGGCGAGATCGATCGATGAGTGCAGTTCCGCAGAGCAGCTTGCTGTTATCGGCCGGTGCGTATCGCAAGATCGATCGAGAGCTCGCGAAGTTTCCAGTCGACCAGCGTCGGTCCGCAGTGATTGCCGCGCTTGCCGTTGCGCAGGATGAGCTCGGCTGGGTCTCGCAGGAGATTATTGAGGAAGTTGCGGCCTACCTCGGCATGCCGCCGATCGCGGTTTATGAAGTGGCGACGTTTTACAGCATGTTCAACGTCAAGCCGCTCGGCAAATTCAAACTCACGCTGTGCACCAATCTTCCCTGCGCACTATCCGGGGCAACGCGTGCTGCGAAGCATCTGACACACCGGCTCGGCATACCGCTCAATGAGACGACAGCCGACGGAGTCTTTACGTTGAAAGAAGGCGAGTGCCTGGGTGCGTGCGGCGATGCGCCAGTTCTGCTGGTCAACAACAAGCGGATGGAAAGCTTCATGAGCAACGAAAAGCTCGACGCATTACTTGCCGAGCTTCAGGATGCTGCACGATGAGCGCTCAAACCTGCTTTCACGGCCGTCACTTGAATCCGATGATTCTGGATGGGCTGGACGGCAACAACTGGCCCTTGAAAGATTATGTCGATCGGGGCGGCTATAAGGCGTGGCGCAAGATATTCAACGACAAGCTCACACCTGACGCGGTGATCGCAGAGGTCAAAAAATCCGGATTGCGTGGACGTGGCGGCGCCGGATTTCCGACCGGACTCAAGTGGAGTTTTATGCCGCGCCAGTACGCCGGGCAGAAGTACCTGGTGTGCAACTCCGATGAAGGCGAGCCCGGCACGTTCAAGGATCGCGACATCCTGCGCTACAACCCGCACAGTGTGATCGAAGGCATGGCGATCGCCGCATACGCGATGGGCATTACGGTCGGTTACAACTACATCCATGGCGAGATCTGGGCGGAGTACGAGCGCTTCGAAGACGCGTTGGCCGAGGCGTACGAAGCCGGCCTGCTGGGCGCAAAGATTTTGGGCTCCGAGACTTCATTCGACTTGCACGCGGCGCATGGGTATGGCGCGTACATATGCGGCGAGGAAACCGCGCTGCTCGAGTCGCTCGAAGGCAAGAAGGGGATGCCGCGCTTCAAGCCTCCATTTCCGGCGAGTTATGGCTTGTACGGCAAGCCCACCACGATCAACAACACCGAGACGTTCGCCGCTGTCCCGTACATCATCAATAACGGAGGCGATGCATTTCTGCAGATCGGCCGGCCGAACAACGGGGGCACCAAGATTTTTTCGGTGTCGGGCGATGTGACGTGGCCGGGCAACTACGAAGTTCCGCTCGGGACGCCGTTTGCAAAGCTTCTCGAGTTGGCCGGCGGCATGCGTGACGGCAAGAAGATCAAGGGCGTGATTCCGGGCGGCTCTTCGATGCCGATCGTGCCCGGCGACCTGATGATGGTCACCGACATGGATTACGACTCGATCGCCAAGGCGGGCTCGATGCTCGGCTCGGGCGCGGTCACGGTGATCGACGAGACACGCTGCATGGTCAGGTGCGCCGAGCGGCTCGCATACTTTTACTACGAGGAAAGTTGCGGTCAGTGCACACCGTGCCGTGAGGGCACCGGATGGCTTTATCGAATCATTCACCGGATCGAACACGGTGAAGGGCGTGCCGAAGACCTCGACCTGCTGAACTCGCTCGCCGACAACATTCAGGGCCGCACGATCTGCGCACTGGGCGACGCCGCCGCGATGCCGGTGAGAGCCTTCGTCAAGCACTACCGCGCCGAGTTCGAGCATCACATCGCGCATCGCAATTGCACGGTTCCGGAGTACACGTAGTGATCGAACTCGAAATCGATGGCAGGAAAGTCGAAGTTCCGGAAGGCAGCATGCTGATGGACGCGGCGAGCCGTCTGGGCATCTACATTCCTCACTTCTGTTACCACAAGAAGCTCTCGATCGCCGCCAACTGCCGGATGTGCCTGGTCGAAGTCGAGAAAGCGCCGAAGCCGATGCCGGCGTGCGCAACGCCGGTCTCGAAAGGAATGATTGCGCGAACGCAATCGGCGTACGCCAAGCAGGCGCAGCGGTCAGTGATGGAATTTCTGTTGATCAATCATCCGCTCGATTGCCCGATTTGCGATCAGGGTGGCGAGTGTCAGCTGCAGGATCTTGCGGTCGGTTATGGCGCGTCTTCGAGCCGATACGCCGAGCCCAAGCGGGTCGTGTTTCACAAGAGCATGGGACCGCTGATTTCCGCAGAGGAGATGACGCGCTGCATTCACTGCACGCGCTGCGTTCGCTTCGGTATCGAAGTTGCGGGCGTGATGGAGCTCGGCATGGTCAATCGAAGTGAGCATGCGGAGATCTTGAGTTTCGTCGGTCAGTCAGTGGATTCAGAGCTGTCGGGCAACATGATCGACCTGTGCCCCGTTGGCGCGTTGACGAGCAAGCCATTTAGGTACGAAGCCCGCTCCTGGGAGCTGTCGCGCCGCAAATCGATAAGCCCGCACGATTCGGTCGGTTCCAACCTGATCGTACAGGTCAAGAACAATGAAGTGATGCGCGTTCTGCCGCTTGAGAACGAAGAGGTCAACGAGTGCTGGCTATCGGATCGCGACCGCTTTTCGTACGAAGGACTGAACGCCCCTGACCGAGTTCAACGGCCGATGCTGAAGCTTGGGGGCCAATGGCAAGAGGTCGACTGGAGCGTCGCGCTGGACTATGTGGCGCACGCGCTGACTGAATCGAAGCAGGCGCACGGCGCCGATGCGATTGGCGCTCTCGCGTCGCCCGCGAGCACGGTTGAAGAACTGCACCTGCTCGCGAAACTGATGCGCGGACTCGGCTCCGACAACATCGATTTCCGTCTGCGTCAGTCCGATTTTTCGGCCGACGCTTCGCCGTTCAATGCGCCCTGGCTCGGAATGAAGATCGCCGAGATCAGCAAGCTCAACAGCGTGCTGCTGGTGGGTTCGTCGCTTCGGAAGGAGCAACCGCTGTTGTCAACGCGGCTACGCGCAGCCGCCAAGCGCGGCTGCAAGGTCAACGTGTTGCACGCAGTCGCAGCCGACCTGCTGATGCCGGTGGCCAATCAATGGTTGATGCGCCCGAGTGCCTGGATCAACGTGCTCGCAGAAATAGCGGTCGCTGTCGCAGCTTCACGCGGTGACGCAGCGCCGATTGACGGACTCGTGGCCAGCGACAGCGCGAAGGCGATCGCGACGTCGCTTCTCTCAGGGGAGCGGCATGCGATTCTGCTAGGCAACGCCGCGGTCTATCACCCTCAGGCGGCACAACTGCATGCATGGGCTCAGTGGATCGCGCGAGCGACTGGCGCGACGCTGGGTGTGCTGACCGACGCCGCGAATGCGATGGGCGGCCATATGGTCAAGGCGCGCCCGGTCGATGGTGGCCTGAACGCGCGACAGATGATTGAGCAGCCACGCGCTGCGTATCTCCTTTGGAATGTGGAGCCCGATTACGACACTGCAAATCCGGCGGCGACGTCGCAGGCGTTGCAATCCGCGCAAACGGTGATTGCCTTTTCCGTCTATCGCAATGGCGCGCTCGACTACGCTGACGCAATTCTGCCGATCACGCCTTTCACGGAAACCGCGGGTACATTTATCAACTGCGAGGGCCGCGTGCAAAGCTTCAACGGTACGGTGCGGCCGGCTGGCGAGGCTCGGCCCGGCTGGAAAGTGCTGCGCGTCCTGGGAAATCTGCTGAATCTTGCGGGCTTCGACTACGAAACCGCCGAGCAGGTGCGCGTCGATGCGTTGCCTGCGGATTTGTCCACTCGGCTTTCGAATGAGATCGCTATGCATGTGCAGCGCCCGGTTGTTGCCGTCGGTGGTGCCGAGAGAGTTGCCAACGTTCCGATCTATTTCGCGGACTCGTTGGTGCGTCGTTCGCCACCGCTGCAGGCAACCCATGACGCGCGACCACCGAAGGCGCGCGCCAATGCGTCGACACTGCAGTCGTTTGGGGTCAGTGCGGGGGACAAGGTGCGCGTGAAGCAAGGTGACGCAGCTGCTTTGCTCGACGTTGTGGCAGACAACGGTGTCGCCGACGGCGTCGTTCATGTTTCGGCCGCGCATGAATCGACCGCCACACTCGGCGCAATGTTCGGCCCGATCACGCTGGAGCGCGCGTGATCGAGACGATCACCAGCTACGGTAGTCAGACGCTGGGACCTGCGTGGCCGGTGGTGTGGTCGCTGGCAAGGATTCTTGCGATCGTGCTGCCGATTCTCGGCCTGGTTGCGTACCTGACGCTGTGGGAACGCCGGCTGATCGGCTGGTTCCATATTCGGCGCGGGCCCAACCGGGTTGGGCCCCTGGGCCTGCTGCAACCGATTGCCGATGCGGTCAAGCTGCTGACGAAGGAAATCATCTCACCGTCGCAGGCGGATAAGTCTCTGTTCTTTCTGGCGCCGATGGTGATTCTGATGCCCGCGCTGGCGGCGTGGGCGGTTATTCCGTTCGCGCCGGGCCTTGTGCTGGCCGACATCAACGCGGGACTGTTGTATGTGATGGCGATCACGTCCGTTGGCGTCTATGGCGTGATCATCGCGGGCTGGGCATCGAACTCCAAGTACGCATTTTTAGGCGCGATGCGAGCCGCGGCCCAGATGGTCAGCTACGAAATCGGCATGGGATTTGTGCTCGTCACGGTGCTGATGGTGTCCGGAACGTTGAACATGACACAGATCGTGGTTGGGCAGAACACCGGATGGTTTGCCGACATGGGTCTTAATTTTCTGTCGTGGAACTGGCTGCCGCTGTTGCCACTGTTTGTGATCTATGTCGTTTCGAGTATTGCCGAAACGAATCGCCATCCATTTGATGTTGTCGAAGGCGAATCCGAGATTGTTGCAGGCCACATGGTCGAGTATTCGGGCATGAGCTTCGCAATTTTCTTCCTTGCCGAATACGCCAACATGATTTTGCTGTCCACGGTGGCGACGATCATGTTTCTCGGCGGCTGGGCAGCTCCGATTGACCTCGGGCAATTGCTCGGCTTCGAGACCCCCGCGTGGG
>JACCYC010000340.1 GCA_013696665.1 Burkholderiaceae bacterium
ACCGCGAAATGAGTTCGGTGCCGAGCACGGCGCGTTGGGAAAAGCCGCAAGGCAAGAATCCGCCGGTGGTGATGGAAAAGCGTTTCGAGATTGTCGGGCGCGGCGTCGCGCTGGTGATTGGATGCGGCACCTTTCCAACCTGGAACACTTACCCGGGACTATTTGCTGCATTGGTCACGGGCAATCCGGTAATCGTCAAGGCGCATCCGAATGCAGTACTGCCGGCGGCGATCAGCGTCAAGATCGTACGCGACGTGCTGGCTGAAAACGAAATCGATCCGAACCTGGTATCGCTCGCGGTGGTCGCGGATCTGAAAGCGACGCGTGCACTCGCGACTCATCCGGCCGTGCGCTCGGTTGACTTCACTGGCAGCAACTCGTTCGGCAAGTGGCTTACCGAGAATGCACGCCAGGCGCAGGTGTACGCCGAACTGGCGGGTGTCAACAACGTCGTCATCGAATCGACCGACAAATACAGATCGATGCTGAAGAATCTTGCGTTTACGTTGAGCCTGTACTCGGGGCAGATGTGCACCACGACACAGGACATCTTCGTGCCCGCCGACGGCATCGACACCGACGAAGGACACAAGAGCTTTGATGAAGTGGCTGCGGATTTGGGAAGCGCAGTCGAGAAATTGTTATCCGACGCCGTAGTTGCAACCGCCGTGCTGGGCTCGATTCAATCGCCCGAAACGCTAAAGCGCATCGAAGAGGCACCCGCGTTGGCGGCTCAGCCTTCAGACATCGTGCTGGCATCGCGCAAGCTCGATCACGCGGAGTTTCCTGCCGCCAATGTGCACACGCCGCTGCTGATGAAGACCGACGCCGCGAATGAAGCGGCCTACATGCAGGAACGGTTCGGGCCCATCAGCTTCATCGTCAAGGTCGCCGATGCAACAGCGGCAGTCGCTCTGTCGGAGCAGATCGTCCGCGAACGCGGCGCTTTGACGGTCGGCTTGTATTCGACAAAGCAGGAAGTCATCGATGCGATGACCGAGGCGACAATGCGTGCCGGCGTTGCACTATCGATCAATCTGCTGAGCAACGTTTACGTCAATCAGTCGGCAGCGTTTTCGGACTATCACGCCACCGGCGCCAATCCGGCGGCCAATGCAAGCTATACAGACAGTGCCTTCGTCGCCAACCGGTTCAGAGTAATTCAGCGCCGCTGGCACGTGTAGCGCGTCAGGTCCCTGCAAGCTCTGGCGTACGCGCAGACTCGACCAGCGCCGTGAACATCTGGTACATCGTGGTCAGCGCCTGCGCGTGATTCCTTGCAGTCCTTATATAAATCGCGGCTGTCGACCCGGCGTTAGACATTAAATAGAACCAGTTGCTTGTCGGCAACGCCGTCAGTGCGCAGGTGAGAGTCCCGATCATCAACGTGCGACGGTCGATGGTGTTCAGATAGGCATCCTGCGGGACTTCGAAGCAAAAGTCCGAGGCTTTTTGGGCAGCTGCTGCTGACGCTATCGGTGGCAGCGCGCGCATCTTGTCGGCAAAGAGGTGCAATCCAAGTTCTTCCAGAATGCACGGGGCCACATCGCGAACAATTTGCTCTGCCGCGAAATAGCAAAGACGTTGATTGTTCGCTCCTAACGTTCCACTCAGATCAATGGCCTGGAACAGCGCTGCATCCGCATCGTCGATGCGCGGGAATGTCGGCACTTGGTGGACAAGTCCGTTGACCCAGGTCGTCAGCAGTGGATGCACGCTTGATGCCACTAGCGTGCCGCGTTCGATGGTTTGACAATAGGTATCCGCGAGCATGTGGGCTTCCAGGTTAGTTTTCATCGAGATTCAGATCAATCACGTCGTAACGCGACGACGATGAAAGTCTGTCTGGAATTTCCAAACCGCGGAATATCGGAACGAGCAAAACAGTCTCGTTTCGTGCAACGAACGCTATGTTTTATCGCTTAGCGCGTTGGGCCTGACGTCCGAGGGTGCATAGCCAAAGCGCTCCCGGAAGTCGCGCGAGAGGTTGTGCGGGCTGGAGTAACCGATTGCATCGGCTGTCTGATAAACGGAGACATCTCCGCCGGCGAGCATTTGATGCGCCCGCTGCATCTTCAGCTCCTTGATGAAAGCGCTGGCGGAAACCCCGTGAAAATTCTGATAGAGACTCTGCAGCGTGCGGACACTTACGCCGGATTCCCGAGCCACATCCGACAACGCCAAGCGCCGATGAAGATTCGATTCGACATAGCGCGACGCTCGCTGCAATGCTGTCGGCTCCGCCGCATCCAGAACGGATGACCGCAGGTGCGATAGGTCGAGTTGCTTTCCATAGCGCCGTTGGTTAAGCGCATCATCGACCCACGTATTCGCCAGGCGTGCCATGTTTGTCTGCAAATCAGTGAATTTCTCAAGCGCGCGCAACGCTTCCTGATCCTTTCCGAGCGCTCGATAGATGCACGATAGTTCAAAAAAAACCGTGCGCTGCCAGATGTGCCACGCCGGCAAACGCTGCATCTCTTGTATCAGCGCGAGCGCTTCGTCCCAGCGGCCGGCAATACGTGCCGTCGCTGCGTGATCGAGAAGCACGAATGGCTTGGTAACCGGGATCAAGTCGCTGGTGACCGCTCGCGCCTGGGCAAAAATCGGGAGCGCGTGCTCATAACCATCCCTGAGTGCAACCGCCGACGCTCTTTCTGCAAAAAAATATGGGCGGTCTTTGATCAACATGTTGTCGCCATGCTTTTCGCACACATCGAGGTAGCGCATTGCTCGTTCGAGATACTCCGCCGGGCTCGCCAGATTGTCAGGCCGCCTGATCCCCACCGTTAGATAGTGCGGAATACCCGCTGACCACACTGCGCACATGTTTAGGTACGACGCAGTACGCAGGTAACACGCGACGATGGCCTGTGGATCACCCGATGTATTGGCCTCCGGTAACGCGCGCCGCTCCATCAGATCGACTGCTGTGGGAACGTCAAAAAGCCTGCTGAAGCACGATCCTATGACGCAGAATACGAACGCACGGTCCTTGGGTTCCAGATCTGGATAGGAAAGCGACTTGACCGCTGCTGCAAGCGCCAGGCTGACGCGATCCTGCATCGAAAATACCAACGCCTGCAACTTATAGACTCGACCGAGACGACTGCTTTTGCCGGCGCGCTCGAACGCTTGCAGAGATTCTTCGATGAAATCATTGGCCTTCGGCAGGTCCGCGCGCTGGTGGTGGCACGCAGCGAGGGCTAGAGCAGCTTCGCCGTGAAGTGATGAGTCGCTCAGCGAACGAGCTGCCTGCAGAGCCGCATCGGCCAGCAGCGATGCCTCGGCTGGATCCGATGCCAATTTGTCGTATGCAGCTGCGAGCAAGCCGCGCACGTGTGTCTTCTGCGTCGACGAGGTTTTCTCCGGAGTTGTGGGCGACCGCCGGGAAGCCGACTTCATCGTCTTCGGCTTATGTGCGGTCGATTTGTTTGAGCGAGTCAACGCGAAGTCTCACGGACAATGTGGCTACGATACCGTCCCTAGCCCCGGCGATCGAATGCTGCGTGCTAATTAAACTTGCGGAAACAAACGCACGTAGTCAACTACTCGGTCCAACAAAATGCCTTGCTACGAAATTAACGGTATCAGGCCCGTCGTCGACCCGACGGCATTCGTGCATCCAGCTGCCATTTTGACCGGAGACGTGATCGT
>JACCYC010000170.1 GCA_013696665.1 Burkholderiaceae bacterium
GAGTAATTGGCAAGACCGCGGGCAATCTCGTGTCCTGCGTCGTCCACACACGCGACAACATCACCGCGCTGGAACTCGCCCAGCACGCTGACTACTCCAATCGGCAGCAGGCTTTTTCCTCCGGTAACCAGTGCCCGCGCAGCACCTTCGTCGATAATCAGTCGACCGCGACACTGCAGGTGGCTTGCGAGCCATTGCTTGCGCGCCGTCAGCACGGCTGTGCCCGCAAGCAACTGCGACCCCAGGTTCTCGCCCTGCGCGAGCCGGACCAATACGTCTTTCTCGCGCGCGTCGGCAATTACGGTGTGCGCGCCGCTGCGCGCAGCGCGCTTGGCAGCGAGAACTTTTGTCATCATCCCGCCGCGCGCGACGGCACTTCCTGCACCGCCGGCCATTTTCTCGAGCGAGGCGTCGCCGGCAGTTGCTAGCCGGATCACTGTCGCGTTCGAATCGACGCGTGGATCTGCCGAATACAGCCCTGTCTGATCGGTCAGGATCACCAACGCGTCGGCTTCGACCAAATTGGCAACCAATGCGGCAAGCGTGTCATTGTCGCCAAACTTGATCTCATCAGTGACCACCGTGTCGTTTTCATTGATGACCGGGACAACGCCGAGGCCGAGCAAAGTAAACAGTGTCGAGCGCGCGTTGAGATACCGAGCTCGGTCCGCAAGATCAGCGTGCGTCAGCAAAATTTGTGCGGTTTGAAGGTCGTGCGTGCGAAAGCTCGCCTCGTAGGCTTGTGCCAGCCCCATTTGACCTACTGCGGCGGCAGCCTGCAGCTCGTGAATTTCATGCGGACGGCGTTTCCAGCCGAGCCGCTGCATCCCCTCTGCAATTGCGCCGCTCGACACCAGCAGCACTTGCTTTCCCCGCGATCTCAACGCTGCGATCTGTCTGGCCCAACCGTTGATGGCAACGTGATCGAGCCCGCGTTCGGCCGTCACCGAGCTGCTGCCGACTTTGACAACGATGCGCCGCGCGGCGGCAATCACCGACGTCATGCGCTGTCTTCTGTTTGATCAGCAGTCAAGCGAGCGTCTACGTCTCCCGAACCTTCAGACAACTCACCGCGGCGGCTCCCCAGAAAGTGCGATATCGCCTCGACCAACTCGCGACAACCTTCTCCGGTAGCGGCCGACACGACGTGCATCGGAACCCTGGTTCTCAGTCGACGCCGAATCTCACGTACCAGGTGATCCCGCTCGTCGACAGGGATCAGGTCGATCTTGTTCAGCACCAGCCAACGTGGCTTGCGATACAGCTTCTCGTCGTACTTGCGCAATTCGGCAGCGATGGCACGCACGTTGTGAACCGGATCGCTATTGTCAGGTGGCAGGCAATCCACCAGGTGCAACAGAAGATCGGTGCGACTGAGGTGCCGCAAGAATTGATGGCCAAGTCCAGCCCCTTCTGCCGCACCCTCGATCAAACCCGGTACATCAGCGATCACAAAACTTCGCTCGGGTCCGACGCGGACGACACCTAAATTGGGGTGCAACGTGGTGAACGGGTAGTCGGCAACCTTGGGACGCGCATTGGAAACAGCGCGGATCAACGTTGATTTTCCAGCGTTGGGCAGACCCAGCAGTCCGACATCGGCAAGTACGCGCAGTTCGAGTTTCAGCTTGCGCTTTTCCCCCGGTTCCCCTTTTGTGAACTGGCGCGGGGTGCGATTGATGCTGGACTTGAAGTGCAGGTTGCCGATGCCACCGCGCCCGCCGCGCGCAAGCAATGCCCGTTGCGCGTGAGTCGATAGATCTGTGAGTTGTTCGCCGCTTTCGACATCCGTGATGACGGTGCCAACGGGTACTCGCAGTTCAATATCGTCGGCCCCGGCTCCGTAACAGTCCGAACCCCGCCCGTTTTCTCCATTTTTTGCCTGATGGCGGCGGGCGTAGCGAAAATCGATCAGCGTATTGATATTGCGGTCGGCAACCGCCCAGATGCTGCCGCCTCGACCGCCGTCACCGCCGTCGGGCCCACCTTTCGGAATGAATTTTTCGCGACGGAACGATGCACTGCCATCGCCACCGTTGCCAGCGAGGACTTCAATTGCAGCTTCGTCGATAAATTTCATTGCGTGTCCGAATTTGCAGTCTAAAAACAAAAAAGGCCCAGCCGCGAACGGCAGGGCCTTTGTCAGCAGCAATGAACGAGCTATGCGGCGAGCTTCTCCGCTTCAACGCTGACCATACGCCTGCTCTTGGAGCCGCGGACCTGAAAACGCACCATGCCATTTACCAGCGAGAACAACGTGTGGTCACGCCCCATACCGACGTTTTCACCCGGATGAAACTGCGTGCCGCGCTGGCGCACGATAATGGCGCCCGCCGATATGGCTTGATCGCCGTAGACCTTGACTCCAAGGCGTTTGGCCTGCGAGTCCCGGCCGTTCCTCGAAGAACCGCCTGCTTTCTTATGTGCCATGGCTATCCAATCGAATCAATACGCAATTCTGTGTAATTCTGCCGATGCCCGCCATGCTTCTGAAAATGTTTGCGCCGTTGCATTTTAAAAATCGTTATCTTGTCGCGCCGACCATGCGCCATGACGGTGGCTAAGACCGCCGCGCCGGACACAAACGGCGCGCCAAAGCGGAGGTTGTCTCCATCTGCAATGGTCAATACTTCTGTCAACTTCAGCTGCTGGCCTATATCGCCGTCGACCGACTCGACCTTCACCGTATCACCGGCGGCAACACGATATTGTTTGCCACCGGATTTGATAACTGCGTACATCGCAACTCCTCAAGCTGCCGAAAGTGATGGCGCAGTTGTTGCGCGCTACTGGCGGCGAAAAGCCGATGATTATCCCACCGTGGTCCCAGGGCGTCAAACCCGCGAGTGGCTACGTCCGCCACACCTATAATTGGCCGATGACGGCGCTGGCCACTCCTATAATTTCAGACGGCACGGGGCCTGACGCCAGGGCGGCTCCGCACGATCTGCAGGACGTCCTCCGCCCGGTCGCGGCTGATATCGATGCAGTCGACCGCATGATCCGAACGCGGCTTGACTCCGATGTCGCGCTGATCAACACCATTGCCGACTATATAGTTGCCGCCGGTGGCAAGCGGCTGCGCCCCGCCGTGCTGTTGCTGACGGCCCGGGCGCTCGATTACCGCGGCAAGGACCACGTCGAGCTGGCAGCCGTTATCGAGTTCATTCACACAGCGACTCTGCTGCACGACGATGTGGTCGACGAATCGGACCTGCGCCGCGGCCGCTCAACGGCCAACTCGATGTTCGGTAATGCGGCAAGCGTTCTAGTGGGCGACTTTTTGTATTCGCGATCGTTTCAGATGATGGTGAAAGCGGGCAATCCCCGTGTGATGCAGATCATGGCCGACGCCACGAATCGCATCGCCGAGGGTGAAGTTCTGCAGTTGCTAAACGTGCACGACCCGTCGGTCAACGAAGACCGGTACTTCGAAGTCGTCGAACGCAAAACCGCCACATTGTTCGAAGCCGGGTGCCGCATTGCCGCGGTGATCGCGGGCGCCGACCGCGATGTTGAGGAGCGGTGCGCCCATTACGGGGCCGCGCTCGGCAAGGCCTTTCAGATCATCGACGACGTGCTCGATTATTCAGGCGACACGGAAGCAATTGGCAAGCGGCTGGGCGACGATCTGCGCGAAGGCAAGATGACTTTGCCGCTAATCCACGCGCTCCGCAGCGCCGCGCCCATTCAGCGCGACTTTGTAACGGCGGCTGTACGTGAAGGGCGCGGTGACTTCACGGCGGTGGCGCGCATCGTTACCGAGAACGGATCACTCGAGTACTCGCGCATGTTGGCAAGACAGGAGGCGGTGCGCGCGTATGGTGCGTTGGACCGCCTGGCGCCGACGGTTTTCAAAGATTCCTTGCTACACTTAATTGCGTTCGCGACAGACCGAAATCGCTGATTGGGACATCGAAGAACAAGCAGATCGGCCACTCGTTGAATCCTTCGGGGTGTAGCTCAGCCTGGTAGAGTACTGCGTTCGGGACGCAGGAGTCGGAGGTTCGAATCCTCTCACCCCGACCAACATTGAGTGCCGCAGTTGTTCACCGCCTCGCGTGGCCCGATGACTTTCAAAGCAATCGGGCGCGGCTCATTTCGCTACACCGATTGTCTTGCCCGGTTTACGGTAGTTTAGGTTTATAAATCCGGGGCTTATCGGCGGTATCTTTCGCCTTCTCTGCGGGGAGCGGCCGGCTATAACTTGAGGTTCGAAATGTTCGAACTCGATTAGCCTAGCCCCCGTTTTCAAGGAGCGTAAAGCCCGATGTCTACCGTAATGCAAGGTTCTGCGGCCGCCGTCGGAGCCCTTACCGGTCTTGCAAGAGCACTTGTCCAGCAGGGCAAGCTGCGCGCTGATCGGGCTGAAAATTTCGCGCGCAAGGCGACCCAGTCGAACACTCAATTTATCGACGAACTGGTCGGTTCGGCCGACGTCACCGGACTTTCGTCTGCCGTAATTGCCAAGTTTGCAGCCGACACGTTTGGGCATGCGCTGCTCGACCTCGGCGCGGTTGACATCGAGCAACTCCCCAAAGACATCATCGACAGGAAGCTCGTTGCCTCACTTCGCGTGCTGGCGTTGCGCAAGCGCGGCAATCGTCTTTCGGTAGCGGTGTCGGATCCGACTAATACCCACGCACTCGATCAGATCAAATTCCAGACCCAGCTTGCGATCGACGTCATCGTCGTCGAGCACGACAAGCTGATGCGGCACGTCGAAGCGCATTCCCAAAGCGTGGCGCAGACGCTCGAAACGATGACCGGGTCCGATGACGTTGACTTCGGCGATCTGGCTGACATCGGGGATGCGCCCGGCGAGGATCTGGCGACCAACGCCGAGGTAGACGACGCGCCGGTGGTCAAATTTCTTCAGAAACTGTTGCTCGATGCCATTGGTGAAGGTGCATCGGACCTTCACTTCGAGCCCTACGAAAAATTCTATCGCGTTCGCTTTCGCCTCGACGGGCAGATGCGCGAGGTGGCGCAGCCACCGCTCGCGGTCAAAGAGCGTCTATCGACCCGCATCAAAGTGCTTTCGCGGCTCGATATCGCGGAAAAGCGCGTTCCCCAAGATGGCCGAATGAAAATTGCGCTGTCAGCAACACGCGCGATCGATTTTCGCGTCAGCACGCTGCCGACGCTGTTCGGCGAAAAGATAGTGATGCGTATTTTGGACGCGTCGCAAGCCAAGCTCGGCGTCGATGCGCTGGGCTACGAGCCCGATCAGAAGCAGATTCTGCTCGACGCCGTGCAGCGTCCATACGGGATGGTGCTGGTCACCGGCCCGACCGGCTCCGGAAAAACGGTGTCGCTGTACACGTGCTTGAACATTCTGAACAAGCCCGATATCAATATTTCCACGGCTGAAGATCCTGCGGAGATTCAACTCGCGGGGATCAACCAGGTCAACGTAAACGAGAAGGCCGGGCTGACTTTCGCCAATTCGCTGCGCGCATTCCTGCGCCAGGATCCGGACGTCATCATGGTGGGTGAGATTCGCGACCTTGAAACCGCAGACATCGCCATTAAAGCCGCGCAGACCGGCCACATGGTTCTTTCGACATTGCATACCAACGACGCGCCGGGCACGCTGGTTCGCCTGGCCAACATGGGCGTGGCGCCATTCAATATCGCATCGAGCATTATCCTGATCACGGCGCAGCGGCTGGCGCGCAAACTCTGCGCGTGCAAGCAGCCTTTCGAGCTTCCCAAGGATGCGTTCATCGGTGCGGGCTTCGATGCTGCCGATCTCGAAGGCGGTTGGATTCCGTACAAGCCGGTTGGATGCGAGCGGTGCAAAGGCAGCGGATACAAGGGCCGGCTTGGCATTTATCAGGTCATGCCGATCACCGACGTCATGCAAGATATGATTTTGAAGAACTCAACCGCGATGGACATTGGACGCGAAGCGAAGAAGAACGGCGTGCGTGATCTACGCCAGTCGGGCTTAGTAAAGGTCAAGCAGGGCATCACTTCTCTGGAAGAAGTGCTGGGTTGTACTAACGTCTAAGAAATGAAGCGGAGTAATTGATGGCTACTGGAAC
>JACCYC010000178.1 GCA_013696665.1 Burkholderiaceae bacterium
CGATATTGCCGCCCAACTCGGAAGCGGATACGCAGCCGACGTTGGGTTTTCAGCGCGTGATTCAGCGTGCCATCATGCACGTGCAGAGTACGAGCAACGGCAAAAAGGAAGTGACTGGCGCCAATGTGTTGGTGGCCATCTTCGGCGAAAAGGATTCGCACGCTGTTTATTACCTGCATCAGCAGGGCGTAACGCGGCTCGACGTCGTCAACTTCATTTCGCACGGCATAACGAAGGCGGGCCAAGGCGAAGAAAAAGCGAAGCCGGGTGCCGAAGAGGCCGCCGAGGGCGAGGGCAAGGATCAGCCGTCGGCCCTTGAACAGTACACACAGAACCTGAATGCGCTGGCCAAGGAAGGCAAGATCGACCCGCTGATCGGCCGTGAGCCTGAGGTCGAGCGCGTGATTCAGATCCTGTGCCGCCGCCGAAAGAACAATCCGTTGCTGGTGGGTGAAGCGGGCGTTGGCAAGACCGCGATCGCTGAAGGGCTCGCGTGGCGCATCTTCAAGGGCGACGTGCCGGAGATTCTCGAGAAGTCGAGCGTGTATTCGCTCGACATGGGCGCCTTGCTGGCCGGCACCAAGTACCGCGGAGATTTTGAGCAGCGGTTAAAGGCGGTGCTCAAGCAATTGAAGGCGAATGCCAGCGCCATTTTGTTCATCGACGAGATCCATACGCTGATTGGTGCGGGTTCGGCTTCCGGCGGCACGCTTGACGCGTCTAACCTGTTAAAGCCTGCGTTGGCGAGCGGACAGCTGAAGTGTATCGGCGCGACGACGTACAACGAGTACCGCGGAATCTTCGAAAAGGACCACGCACTGTCGCGGCGGTTCCAAAAGATCGATGTCATTGAGCCGACAATCCAGCAGACTATTGAGATCCTGAAAGGGCTCAAGTCTCGCTTTGAAGAGCACCACGGGGTCAAGTACACCGCCAGCGCGATTGCCGCAGCGGCCGAGTTGTCCGCCAAGTTCATCAACGACCGACATCTTCCCGACAAGGCCATCGACGTGATCGATGAAGCGGGTGCAGCGCAACGGATTCTGCCCAAGTCGCGTCAGAAGAAAACAATCGGCAAGACCGAGGTCGAAGAAATCATTGCCAAGATTGCCCGCATCCCGCCGCAGACCGTGTCGAGCGACGATCGCGCACAGTTGAAGAACCTCGATCGAAATCTGAAGAATGTCGTATTCGGCCAGGACCCGGCTATCGAGGCGTTGTCTGCTGCAATCAAGATGGCGCGCTCCGGTTTGGGCAAGCCTGACAAGCCGATTGGCTCGTTTTTGTTCTCCGGCCCGACGGGGGTGGGCAAAACCGAGGTCGCAAAGCAGCTCGCCTTTACGCTGGGCATTGAGCTGACGCGCTTTGACATGTCCGAATACATGGAGCGCCATGCGGTTAGCCGTTTGATCGGTGCGCCGCCGGGCTATGTCGGTTTCGATCAAGGCGGATTGCTGACCGAAGCGATTGCGAAGAAGCCGCACGGCGTGTTGTTGCTCGATGAGATCGAGAAAGCACATCCGGACATCTTCAACATCCTGCTCCAGGTGATGGACCACGGCACGCTGACCGACAACAACGGGCGCAAAGCGGATTTTCGCAACGTGATCATTATCATGACGACGAATGCCGGCGCTGAAATGCTGCAGCGGGCGTCGATCGGCTTCTCGAATTCGCGCGAATCCGGCGACGAGATGGCCGACATCAAACGCATGTTCACGCCGGAGTTCCGCAACCGTCTGGATGCGGTGATCTCGTTCAAGGCATTGAACGAGGAAATCATTCTGCGTGTCGTCGACAAGTTCCTGATGCAGCTTGAAGACCAGTTGCACGAGAAAAAAGTCGATATCGTGTTTTCGGACGCCCTGCGCAAGCATCTGTCCAAGAAGGGTTTCGATCCCGTGATGGGCGCGCGGCCAATGGCGCGCCTGATTCAAGACACCATCCGGCGTGCGCTGGCTGACGAGCTGCTGTTTGGCAAGCTGCTGACCGGTGGACGCGTCGACGTCGATGTCGACGACAAGGGCGAGGTCAAGCTCGACTTTCCGCCCAACGACAGCGGGGACACGCCGCAGCGGGAGCAGGGCGAGCCGGTGTTGTCGGAGTAGCGTCGCATTCAGATAAGCTATCTTCAAATTGTCCTAGCCGTTAGTTGACGGCGCGGTCGGATAGTCCTCACAATGGCCCGCAATTGCGGGCCATTGTTTTTTTGAGGAGACCAAGTTGAAAACGATAAGAAAGGCGGCGTGTCTGCTGGCACTGCCGTGGTTGGCCGGAGCGGCCTACGCCCAGACAACGCCTGACTCGGACCTGCGGGCGGCCCGTGTGCTCGCATCGAATTGCGCAAACTGCCACGGCACCTTGGGCAACGCGCAAGGCGCGATGCCGAGTCTGGCCGGGCAACAGAAGACGTACATTGTCGAACAGATGCGCGCCTTCCGCGATGGCAAGCGGCCGGCAACGATCATGCATCAGCTCGCTAAGGGCTACACCGATCAGCAGGTCGAGCTGATTGCCGATTTCTTCTCTCGCCAGAAACCGGCGCGTTAGGAGCCATTGATGAACCTACAAGAATTCACGCGGCGCGATGCGTTGAAGGTGTTCTCGGCGAGCGCGATCGTATCGAGCTTATCTGCGTGTGCAACGATTGGGCGGCCAAGCGTTGGCCGCGTGGTCGTTGTCGGCGCAGGCTATGGCGGTGCTACTGCTGCAAAGTATTTGCGCCTGTGGTCCGATAGCACCGTCGAAGTTACGTTGATCGACCCGAACGAAGCGTTTGTTTCGTGCCCGATGTCGAATCTGATACTGGGTGGCAGCAAGACGCTGGCCGATGTGACCGTCAGCTACGCGGGCCTCGACAAGTATGGCGTCAAGCGCGTGCGTGACACGGTCAGCGCAATCGACGTTGACAAGAAACAGGTGCGTCTTGCTTCCGGCACCACGTTGCCGTACGACCGGCTGGTCGTGTCACCCGGCGTCGAACTGATGTACGACCGGCTGCAGGGATGGTCGGCAGCCGGTGATGCATCGGTGCTGCATGCATGGAAAGCTGGACCGCAAACTGTCGCGCTCCGCAGACAGCTGACCGAAATGAAAGACGGCGGCACCGTTTTGATGAGCATTCCACTGGCCCCGTATCGGTGCCCGCCGGGCCCCTACGAGCGCGCATGCCAAATCGCCTTCTACCTTAAGCAGTCGAAGCCGAAGAGCAAGCTGATCGTGCTCGACGCCAATCCGGACTATGTTTCCAAGAAGCCGCTTTTTTCGCGCGTCTTTGGGGAGGACTACAAAGGCATCGTCGACTATCGCGTCGCCTCACCAGTCAACGAGATCGATATCAAGTCGGGCACGCTGGTCACCGAGCTTGGCGACAAGGTTCGCGGTGATGTCGTCAACTACATTCCGCCGCAGCGCGCCGCCAACATCGCACGCGATGCCGGTTTGATAACCGCCAATAATCGCTGGTGCGAAGTCGACTGGACCACGATGGAATCGATCA
>JACCYC010000182.1 GCA_013696665.1 Burkholderiaceae bacterium
TGCTGAAGTTCTTTCTGCACGTGTCGCGCAAGGAGCAGAAGAAGCGGTTTATCGAGCGCCTCGATGAACCGTCGAAGAACTGGAAGTTTGCGGCTGCCGACCTGAAGGAGCGCAGTCACTGGGACGAGTATATGAAAGCCTACGAGGCTGCGATTCGCGCCACTGCCACGCCGCGCGCGCCATGGTTCGTAGTGCCCGCAGACAGCAAATGGTTTACCCGCCTGGTGGTGGTGGGCGCCATCGCCGAGGCTCTCGAAAAGATGCAGCTCAAATATCCGACACTCAATCAGACTCAACGCGCTGATCTCGATCGTTCACGGGCGCTGCTGTTGGAGGAAAAAAAATAGGCAAGGCTACAGGCCTCCGATGCAGATGTACTTGGTCACCAGGTACTCCTCGATACCGTATTTGGAACCTTCGCGTCCAAACCCGGACTGCTTGATGCCGCCAAACGGCGCAACCTCGTTGGACATCAGCCCGGTGTTGACGCCGACCATGCCGAATTCGAGCGCCTCGGCAATACGAAACACGCGCGCCACGTCGCGCGAGTAAAAATACGCGGCCAGGCCGAACTCTGTTGCGTTGGCAGCAGTGATTGCTTCCTCGTCCTTGGAAAACTTCAAAACTGGCGCGACCGGGCCGAAAGTTTCTTCGCGCGTCAGCAGCATGCGATCGGTCACGCCGGCGAGAACGGTGGGTTGGTAGAAAGTTCCGCCGAGTGAATGACGATCACCGCCGGTGACCACGCTCGCGCCACGTTTCTTTGCGTCTGCCACATGCGACTCAACCTTCTCGATCGCATGATCGTCGATTAGCGGCCCCTGCTGGACGCCCGATTCGAATCCCGAACCCACTTTCATTTCGGCGGCCTTGGCGGCGAGCTTCTGCACGAATTCATCGTATATTTTTTGATGCACGTAGAAGCGATTCGTGCACACGCACGTCTGACCCGCATTGCGATACTTCGACGTCATTGCACCTTCGACGGCGTCATCGACGACGGCATCGTCGAACACAATGAACGGCGCATTGCCGCCCAGCTCCAGTGAAAGTTTTTTCAAGGTAGGCGCGCTTTGCTGCATCAGGATGCGGCCGACGGCGGTCGAGCCGGTGAAAGAAAGTTTGCGCACCACAGGTGACTCGCACAACGTCTTGCCGATCACAATGGAGTTGGCTTCATCGGCAGTGACGACGTTGAACACCCCCGGCGGAATGTCAGCGCGGTGCGCGAGTTCCGCAAGGGCAAGCGCCGAAAGCGGGGTCTGCTCGGCCGGTTTCACAATCACCGTGCACCCTGCAGCAATCGCAGGCGCTACCTTGCGCGTGATCATCGCGATCGGAAAATTCCATGGCGTGATTGCGGCCACCACGCCGATGGCCTCTTTCCACACGAGCAATCGCTTGTCCGCTGCGGTGGTAGGAATGGTGTCACCGTAGGTGCGCTTGGCCTCCTCGGCGAACCATTCGACGAACGATGCGCCGTAGACGATTTCCCCGCGGCTCTCGGCAAGTGGCTTGCCCTGCTCGGCCGTCATCAGCTTGGCCAGGTCCTCCTGATGCGCCATGATCAGCTCGAACCAGCGGCGCATCACCGCCGCGCGTTCCTTCGCGGTTTTTTTGCGCCATCCAATCAGCGCGGACTGGGCGGACGCGATCGCGCGCTCTGTTTCACCGGCGGTGCAATTCGCAACCTTTGCAATCTCGACGCCGTCAGCGGGATTTTGAACGCCGAAACGTGCGCGCGAAGCCGCGCTGGTCCAATGGCCGTCGATGTACGCATCGGTTTTCAGCAATGCGCCGTCCAACAGGGGAGGCAGTCCGACTTTTTGCAACATAAGAATCTCCGGCGAAGGTCCCAGGCGCAAGAATACTGCGCTGCGCCGCTAGACTCGACTTGATGACGTTCACGCAACTTCCCGCCGCTCTGCAGTCATGGCTGCGGACAATGGTTGAGCGCGGCTCCACGCCAGATGCGGTGCGGCAGGCATTGCTGGCCGCCAAGTACGAGCCGCGCTATGCGAGCGATGCCGTCAATGCGGCATGGCGCGAACTGGTTGATACGGCGGCCGTTCTCACCGAGTCTGAAAGAGCCGACTCTGTCGAGTTGCTCAACCGACCCGATGCCTCTGCCGCGTCAAACGCGCAGCCGGCGCCGGCATTTCCGTTGGGTTCGCAGCTGGCAGACATGCCCAACAGGCTGCAGACATCCGACCGCGTAGTCGAAATGCTCTTTGTGATCGCTGCGCCAAAAGTCGTGTTGTTCGGCAACCTGCTTTCTAGCGACGAGTGTGACCAGCTCGTTGCGCTTTCACGCGTAAGGCTGCAGCGCTCGAGCGTAGTCAACGCAAGCACGGGTGCATACGACATTCACCCGGACCGCACAAGCTCCGGCACCTATTTCATCCGAAGTGAGAACGAGTTGCTGCAGCGAATCGAGCGCCGTATTGCGGAGCTCGTTGATTGTCCGGTTGCGCATGGAGAGCCGATCCAGGTGTTGCATTACCAACCGGGCGGTGAATACAAACCGCATCATGATTACTTCGACCCTTCGAACGCCGGTAATCGCGACGTCCTGGCGCAGGGCGGGCAGCGGATTGCCACGCTGATCATGTATTTAAACGACGTTGCATGCGGCGGCTCGACTGTATTTCCGGAGATCGGGCTCGATGTGCTGCCGCGCAAAGGGCATGCGGTTTACTTCGCGTACTCGGATGACACGGGGATGCTCGATGCACGCTCGCTGCACGGGGGCAGCCCGGTGGTTGAAGGAGAAAAGTGGATTGCGACGAAGTGGTTTCGGCAACGCGACTATGGCGGCCCCGGCGAATGAAGCGGGTCATTGCAATTGCCGCGCTTGGAATTTCAATTAACGCACTCGCGCAGAGCTCTGAGGCCCAATCGCTCGCGCGCTGCCTCGAGATCGTCGATGCAGGCGACCGGCTCCGTTGTTACGATGCCTTGGCGGCAGGTGCACAGAAGCTCGCCCCGCCCGCAGCAGTACCGACCCCGCAGTCACCGCTGCCGCTCGATCGAGATGACCCGCGCAGCGCTTTGATCCCCGCGGGGAAAGCCGCGGAGGATCGATCGCTCCTTTCACAGCGCTGGGAGCTCCAACCGGAAGACAAGTACGGAGCGTTCAAATTCACGTACTACCAGCCGAATTATTTGTTGCCGATTCACCTTTCGGACCGGATCAATCGTAGTCCTCAATCGCCAACGCGCGCCGCGCCCGCTGCGGCCGAGTACGACCGACCGGAAGCGGGCTTCCAGCTGAGCTTCAAGATGAAGTTGATCGAAGAGGCGTTCGGTACTCCTTCCGATCTCTGGCTCGGTTACACCCAATTGAGCTACTGGCAGATCTACAATTCCGATGTGTCGCGAGAGTTTCGCAGCACCGATTTCGAGCCCGAGCTGATCTGGATCTGGCCCACCAACTATTCAATTCTTGGTCTGCGCGGCCGCATGCTGGGCGCAGGTGTCGTTCATCAGTCGAACGGCCGTGAGCTTCCGCTGTCTCGCAGCTGGAATCGTGCTTATCTGATGGCTGGCTTCGAAAGAGACCGCTTCGTCCTGACAGCGCGAGCCTGGCAGCGCATTCTTGAGGACGAGGGGCGCGACGACAACCCCGATATCTCCGATTATGTCGGTCGCGCAGAACTGCTTGCGTTTTATCGCTGGCCAAATGACACCTCGACCGCGCTTCGATTACGAACCACGTTCAAACGCAGTCCGAGCTGGGGTTCGGCGCAATTCGACTATCGGTTTCCATTGGGCGAGTTTGTGCGCGGTTATGTGCAGTTGTTCACGGGCCACGGCGAAACGCTGATTGACTACAACTTTCGCAAGAATTCCATCGGCGTCGGAATTTCCATCGGCAGTTGGTACTGAGTGCCCACGCAGGACGAAAAAAAACCGCGGCGAGCCGCGGTTTTTAATGGATCAATCCGGAATTACATCGGCCGGATTTGCGATGCCTGCGGACCTTTGGGGCCCTGCTTGACCACAAATTCGACCTGCTGATTTTCGGTCAATGTTTTAAAGCCGCTGCCTTGGATTTCGCTGTAATGCGCGAAAAGGTCCGCGCCGCCACCGTCCGGGGTAATGAAGCCAAAACCTTTGGACTCGTTGAACCACTTAACTTTGCCACTAGCCATTTTAATTACGTTCCTAAGAAGATTACGCGCGCGTCGACATGACGCTCCACGCATGCAAGCGGATCAAGCAACGTAACCGGGGGAACTGCCAAGACCATCAAGCAACAACAGCTAGCGATGAGGTAAGACGAGTCGAGGGTACTGGACTTGAAGCGAATGCGGCCGAGAGCCTACTTCAACGCCACGCTTTTGTCGAGTGGGCGATTCCGGACCCGCAATCCGGCTCTGGACTCAGAAGGAGTTGGTAGGCCGTGGCAGGATCGAACTGCCGACCAACGGATTAAAAGTCCGCTGCTCTACCGGCTGAGCTAACGGCCCAAGAACTTTTCTGAGTGAGTTGCTGCGCGAAGCAGCCGAAGATTATGCCGGACGCGCTGATAGCCGGTCAAACAACACGCCGCAGCCACAGTCGCACGTCGACGAATTGGTATGCTGACTTCGAACCCGCCGCGCGGTGCAAGCACCAGAAACAGGTTGACTTCCGTTACTGTATGTATTTACAGTACGCTGTGATTTTATACAGCAGTCAACTCGCAGGCGGAGGCTAGAATGGATGACGGAAGGAGTAGTTTGGTGGCAGACAGCAAGGAGCGGCAAAAGGCGTTGGCTGCTGCGTTGGCGCAGATCGAGAAGCAGTTTGGCAAAGGCTCGATCATGCGCATGGCGGATGGCGAGGTCATCGAGGACATTCAGGTTGTATCGACCGGCTCGCTTGGGCTCGACATCGCGCTCGGTGTAGGCGGGTTGCCGCGTGGGCGCGTCGTCGAAGTCTATGGGCCGGAATCGTCGGGCAAGACCACGTTGACGCTGCAGGTGATCGCAGAGATGCAGAAGATCGGCGGCACCTGCGCGTTCATCGATGCCGAGCACGCGCTCGATGTGCAGTACGCCCAGAAGCTGGGTGTCAATCTGCAGGAACTGTTGCTTTCGCAGCCCGATACTGGGGAGCAAGCGCTGGAGATAACGGACGCGCTGGTTCGTTCGGGTTCGGTAGACCTGATCGTCATCGATTCGGTCGCCGCGCTGACGCCGAAAGCGGAAATCGAAGGCGAGATGGGTGACTCGCTGCCAGGCTTGCAGGCGCGGCTGATGTCGCAGGCCCTGCGCAAGCTGACGGCTTCGATCAATCGCACCAATTGCATGGTTG
>JACCYC010000205.1 GCA_013696665.1 Burkholderiaceae bacterium
GGATGGTCGACCTATCGATGTTGCTCCACTCGATGTTGCTCACCTAAAATCTTCCACTTGCGCCTTCACACCTGCGGCCGCCTCGTGCAGATGTGTCTCATCGAGCACGCTCAATTGACCCGCCGTACGCGCCCGCTCGATCAACTCCGGCCTTTGCGATGCAGTCCATGCAAGTGCATCGCGACGGCGCCACTGCCTGATCTGCTCATGGTGCCCTGACAACAGAACCTCCGGCACGCCCAACCCACGCCAGTTTTCTGGACGCGTGTAGTGCTTGGCGTCCAGCAACCCGACTGCAAAAGATTCGTCGGCGGCCGACGCTTCCTTCAACGCTCCGGGCAGTTGCCTGACGACAGCATCGATCAGCGCCATTGCCGCGATTTCGCCACCCGACAGCACGAAATCGCCCATCGAAATCACTTCATCCACACACGTGTCGATGAATCGCTGGTCAATGCCCTCGTAGCGTCCGCAAATCAGCGCAAGCGACTTACCCGCTGCTGCGAGCCGACGGACGCGCGCGTCGTCCAGCGGAATTCCATTCGGCGAAAAAGCGATCACTCGGCTGCCGCCTCCATTCGCTTTTACGGCGGCCAACGCGTCCGCAAGCGGGGGCGCCATCATTACCATGCCGGGGCCACCGCCAAACGGCCGATCGTCGATCGTTCGATGCGCATCCGAGACAAAGTCACGCGGATTCCAAGTCTGCAACGACCACAGCCCTTGTTGCTGCGCGCGGTGCGTAATGCCGTGGTCCACGATTGCCGTGAACATCGGCGGAAATAACGTGACGACGTCGATCTGCATCATTTAGTTTGCCTACTACCACCCAGCTTCCCAATCGACCTTGATCACATCGGTTTCTATCGAATCGACGTATTGATCGACCAGCGGAATCAACAACGGTGCTGCAGCAGAATTCCTACCCTCTGAAATACGCTCTACCGTGCTCTTGACTTCAAGCCACTGCATCACCACACCGCCTTGTTCACGGTGCTTACCAAAACGCAAACCCGATACGGTTCCGAGTTCGATACCCTGCCGGTTAACCACCCGGTGACCAATCACGTCGCTCAGGTAATGCGCGCCTGCACCAGCCGGAGGAAACGCGCTTCGCGGTACCGCTAGCGTCGCGCCTCTTAAAGCGTCGGCGGCTTCCTTGCTGTCACACCCTTGCCACTTTGCAACAATTGATTCGACATGCCGTTTTACGCCCTGGATCTGCAACGAGCGTGGCTCCGAGTTACTTAACAGCCACCAGTTGGGCACCGCTTCGAGGACGCTGCCGTCTGCGGCAAACGGAGCAACGCGGACCCACCCTTTCAAGCCATAAGCGCCGCGCACGACGCCCAGCTCGATCAAATCCTCAGGGGCCACTACGCTGCGGCGGCGGACTGCTCCTGCGTCGGCGCGGCAGCCACTGCGTTGGCCTTCACCAACCGAGCGACGGTTGGCGACATCCTCGCGCCCACGCCAGTCCAATAGCTGAGCCGGTCTGCAGTGATGCGGAATTTTGGCTCTTGGCCCGAAGCGACCGGGTTGTAGAACCCGACACGCTCGATAAAGCGGCCGTCACGCGGATTGCGCGAATCGGTCGCTATGATGTTGAAAAAAGGGCGCCTTTTTGCGCCGCCGCGTGCGAGTCGTATAACGACCATAGAATTCCTTGGTAAGCCGCGCCCATGCTGCTACGTGCGCTGCGGAAAACCCGCGATTGTATCGGGTCTTGGCATCAGAGCAAGCGGCGCTTCTACCCCCTCTATGATTGCCAGCGTGCCCGACCGTACGAATTATTTTCGAAACAAGGCCCTCGCCGCCCTGCTTGCCTCAGTGGCCGGCGCCGTCGGGGCCAACCGCGTGTACCTCGGTCAACGGCTCTGGTGGCTTCCGCCGGCACTGACGGCAGCAACGCTTCCACTCGTATTGGGCGTTGCCAACTGGTACCAGACCGCGCCCTTCTTTCTGCTGATGGTGCCGGTCGTCGCCGGTTTCATTCAGGCGCTGGTCATCGCGCTGATGCCGGACGACCGGTTTGACGCTCAATTCAATGCAGGGCATGCGCGGCGCAATCAAAGTGGTTGGGCGGCGGTGTTGGTGGCCATTGCGACTCTGCTGGGAGGCGGGGTCGTCCTGGTGTCGACCATTGCTCTGGCAACGCAGACTTACTTCGAAAACGCGTTACGGGCTACCCAATAGCGGTCAGAAAAGATCAAACTGCGGGGAGATTTTTTCGACCCTGGGCCGTGCTACGAACAGGTCGGTGCGCAGTGCCGAAACTTCGCGATCGAGCTGGAATTTTGCCGCGGCCTTGGCAAAGCGCTGGCGAATCAACTCGGCCCAGATCCCTTCGCCAGTCATCCGGGCACCGAACTCCGAGTCATAGTTCTTGCCCTTGCGCATGTCGCGCACGCGGTTCATGACCCGTTCGGCACGATCCGGGAAATGTGCGTTCAGCCACTGCTGGAATAACGGCGCGACCTCCCAGGGCAGGCGCAACACGGTGTAGTGCGCCTGGCTGGCTCCCGCTTGCGCCGCTGCTTCCAAAATGCGCTCGATCTCGGGTTCGTTGATGAATGGGATGACCGGGGCAACATTGACGGTGACCGGAACGCCCGCTGCCGCAAGCGCGCTGACGGTGCGCAACCGGCGTTGCGGGCTAGCAGCGCGCGGTTCCAGGATTCGCGACAGCGAATGATCGAGTGTAGTGATGCTTATCGTGGCCCCCACAATTCCGTCGCCCGCCAG
Organism: Burkholderiaceae bacterium; assembly: GCA_013696665.1. Lineage (GTDB taxonomy): Bacteria > Pseudomonadota > Gammaproteobacteria > Burkholderiales > Burkholderiaceae_F > JACCZX01. Next base: position 2,746 of record JACCYC010000205.1, read on the forward strand.
AGGTGTCAGCAGATCAATGTCGCGCTCGATCAACGACGACTTCGTGATCAAACTAAAAGGATGGCGTGCATGCACGAGAACTTCGATTACGCCCCGCGTGATCTTCAACTCCCGCTCGATCGGTTGATAGGCGTCGGTGATCACGCCGACCGCGATGACCCGCGGTTTGTATCCGGGCGCCGCGAGTTCACGCAACAGCAGCGGTACAGCGTTGACCTTTGCAATGAGCTTCGTTTCAAAATCAAGGCCGGGCGACAGGTTCAGATAGCTGTGCGACGGCCGCGCAAAACAATAAATACAACCATGTTCGCATCCGCGATAAGGATTGATCGACCGGTCGAAGCCAATATCCGGCGAATCGTTGTAAGTGATCAGACTACGCGCGGTTTCGTGCGTGGTGCTGATGACTAACGCTGGCAGTGGCACGTCATCGGCGCCTGCAGGTCCGCAGCGCTCCGCTTCATGCGCCTCGGCGTCGATTTCCCGCTCCACCGATTCGAAGCGATGCGCAATATTAGAGACCGCGCCTCGACCCTTTCTGACCAGCGTGATGGGCACGCCACGCGGCGCGCCGGGTTCAGTGTTCATACGTAAAGCCGCGCGAATTCGGCGGCAGCGCTTTTGATACTGTCTATTTATACAGTATCCGGCTCGGAATCGTATCGACTACGTATCTGCGGAAGCAAAATCGCGCGCGAGCGAAGCTCGAACCTGCGCGGCAACCTCGTGCATCGGCACGGAATAGCTGGGGTGATCGACCCCCAGGGCCAGCGCCGAACCCTGCTTAAGCGCTGTAATCATCGGCGGCGTGAACTCAAACCGCAGGAAGTGCACCGCCGAAGTTTTGTCGGCGTTCGCGCGCGGCAGGTCTTCATCCGCAACTGCATGAACGCGCGCGTCCCCATCGACTTGCGCATACACGCAATTCTCAATTCCGCGTAACCGCGACAACTGGGTTTTGCGCACCTCGGCATCCTCGTATTCGATCATCATCGTCGCTTTAA
>JACCYC010000207.1 GCA_013696665.1 Burkholderiaceae bacterium
ATGCCAGCGGTGTGCCGGAAGCGCGGCTTGACTGACCCGGTAGCGCACTCCTTAGTATCGCCAGTTGGCCTAAACTTCGGGCAGTTCGTCCCCATCTAGACCGCTTGCCCCGCGGTCTCCCCTGTAATAAACAATGTGTGCTGCGCCGACCCAGGCGGGCAAAGCGATTCGCATTCGCGGTGCCCGCCAGAATAATCTTCGCAATCTCGACCTGGACATACCAACCGGCGAGTTGGTCGTTGTAACGGGCGTGTCCGGCTCAGGCAAAAGCTCGCTAGTTTTCGACACGCTCTACGCAGAAGGCCAGCGACGCTACGTCGAAACATTCTCGCCATACGCGCGCCAGTTCCTGGACCGCATGGATCGCCCGGCGGTCGATCGCATCGACGGCGTGCCTCCCGCGATTGCGATCGACCAGACCAATCCTGTGCGCACCTCCCGCAGCACGGTCGGCACGATGACGGAGCTCAACGATCATCTGAAGCTGCTCTTTGCGCGCGCGGCAGCACTTTTTTGTCGCGGCTGTGCGCGTCCGGTGCGACGAGACAACCCCGACACGATTTATTGCGAGCTGCTCGAGCTCGCGACCGGAATGCAGGCGCCGCTGATCGTCACCTTTCCCGTGCCGGTACCCGAAAATTTCAGCGAAGACGAAGTGCGTGCGAACCTCGAAGCGCAGGGTTACACGCGGATTTATCGCGAGCGCGTGCTGGGCGGCGTCAAGATCTTCGACGTAATCGCCGATCGCTTTCGCTTCGAGCGAACCGAGCGTTCTCGCGTGATCGAGACGCTCGAGCGTTCACTGAGGCTGGGCGGCGGGCGCGTGGATATACATTTCGAAACGCAAGACGCGGCAAGCGGTGCCGCGCTGGCTCCTGCTGATCCGCTCCGGCGCTTCGGCAGCGGCCTGCATTGCCCTGACTGCGACGTGCAATATCAGACGCCGCACCCGAGTACGTTCTCGTTCAACTCACCGCTCGGCGCCTGCGAAACATGCCGCGGCTTCGGGCGAGTGATCGGCGTCGACCACGGCCTTGTCATTCCGGACGAACGCAAGACACTGCGCGGCGGTGCAATCAAGCCGTTTCAATCGAAGTCGTTCATTGAAAGCCAGCGCGACATCGAGCAATCCGCATTGCGCGACGAAATCCCGCTTGATGTTCCTTACCGTGATCTGACGCCCACGCAAAAGGAGTGGGTGATCAATGGCGGCCAGGGGTGGAAGAGCTGGAAGAAGTCATGGCCCGGTGTCTGGTACGGCACCACGCGCTTCTTTGCCTGGCTCGAGAGCAAGGCGTACAAGATGCACATTAGGGTACTGCTGTCGCGCTATCGCTCGTACACCCCCTGCCCCGCGTGCGACGGCGCGCGTCTGAAACAGGATGCATTGTTATGGCGCGTCGGTGGGCGCGATGAAGCTGACGCCGCGCTGCGAAGTGACGGCCGATACTTTCGCCACCCACCGGCCGGCGCGACGTGGACCGACGCTCAACTCAGCGCACTGCCCGGTCTTTCACTGCGCGATCTGATGCTGCTGCCGATCGAGCGTGTGAAGATCTTCTTCGATCAGGTTCGCTTACCCGCCCCGCTCGATCAGGCGAGCGAGATGCTGCTCGACGAATTGCGCGCGCGGCTGCGCTTTCTGGTCGACGTGGGCCTGGGCTACCTGACACTTGATCGGCAGAGCCGCACGTTGTCCGGGGGCGAGGTGCAGCGAATCAACCTGACCACCGCGCTGGGCACATCGTTGGTCAATACACTGTTCGTGCTCGATGAGCCATCGATCGGGCTGCACCCACGCGACATGCATCGGGTGGTTGAAGTCATGCACCGGTTGCGCAATGCCGGCAATTCGCTGGTGGTTGTCGAACACGATCCGCAGGTGATGCTGGCAGCCGACCGAGTCGTCGACATGGGCCCGGGACCCGGCGAGCGCGGCGGTCACATCGTGTTCAACGGCACCCCTGAAGAGTTGCGACAGTCGGCATCGCTGACGGGCCGCTATCTTGGCGGGCGCCTGCAGGTCGACTCGGTGCGCCCGCTGCTCATTGCAGCAAACGCGCCGAAGCTGATCCTGCAGGGCGCCCGTGAACACAACCTGAAAGCGATCGACGTCGAGATTCCGTTGAAGCGGCTGGTATGCGTGACCGGCGTCTCGGGCAGCGGCAAGTCGACGCTGATGCAGGACGTTCTGTATCCCGCGCTAGCCAAAGCGAAAGGGAAATCAACCGAAACCCCCGGCGCGTTTGACTGCCTGCTTGGCGAAGACTGGCTGGACGACGTGGCGTTCGTCGATCAGTCACCTATCGGCAGAACGACGCGCTCAAACCCTGCCAGCTACGTCGGTGCATTCGACTGCATCCGCGCGATATTTTCCAAGGCGCGGCTTGCAAAGGAGCGCAAGTACACCGCCGGAACATTCTCGTTCAACTCGGGAGACGGCCGGTGCGCAACCTGCGGCGGCAACGGCTTCGAGCACGTCGAAATGCAATTTCTGTCGGACGTGTATCTGCGCTGTCCCGATTGCGATGGCAAACGTTTTAGTCGCGAAACGCTTGAAGTCCTCATCGAGCGGCACGGACGCGCGGTCAATATTGCTGATGTGCTTGCACTGACGGTCAGCGAAGCGCTCACGTTTTTCAGCGACGATGCCGAAGTCGCACGCGTGCTCGCGCCACTCGCCGATGTCGGCCTCGAGTACGTGAAACTGGGTCAGCCGGTGCCGACGCTTTCAGGCGGCGAGGCGCAGCGCCTGAAGCTCGCTGGCTTCCTGGCCGAAGCAACTAAAGGCAAGCCTCCAACGCGCGGGACGTTGTTCCTGTTCGACGAGCCCACCACCGGCTTGCACTTCGACGACGTGGCGAAGCTGATGCGCGCGTTTCGCAAGCTGATCGCCGCCGGCCATTCGCTGATCGTGATCGAACACAACCTCGATGTTGTCTCAGCGGCCGACTGGCTGATCGACCTCGGGCCGGAAGGCGGCGACGGCGGCGGTGAAGTTGTTGCGGCAGGCACGCCGGATGAGGTCATCGCCGACATCCGTTCACACACGGGCCGAGAGCTGAAGGCGTATCGCGCGGCTTTGGCAGATCAGACACCGCGCGTGAATGAACCGCCAAGGACGTATGCATTGGGCTCGGAGCCCGCAAGCCAGCACGGCCAACCCTCAAGAAATGCGTCGGGTTCTGACCCCGCAGGCCCGAGCGTCCAACACGCCACAAGACGGGGGTCAGAACCCGGCTCTGAGCAAGTACAGCAGGGGCCAGGCGTTGGCTCCATCCGCATCGTCAATGCGCGCGAACACAATCTGAAATCGCTGACGGTCGAAATTCCACGTGACACGTTTACCGTGATCACCGGCGTCTCCGGTTCCGGCAAGTCAACGCTGGCGTTCGATATCGTCTTCAACGAAGGGCAGCGGCGCTATCTCGAATCGCTGAACGCGTACGCGCGCTCGATCGTGCAGCCGGCGGGCCGGCCCGATGTCGACGCGATCTATGGCATTCCGCCCACCGTTGCGATCGAGCAGCGCACGTCACGCGGCGGCCGCAAGTCGACCGTCGCGACATTGACCGAGATCTATCATTTCCTGCGACTGATGTACGTCAAGCTCGGCGTGCAGCATTGTCCGAGCTGCAACATCGCCGTCACGCCGCAGTCGTTCGACACCATCGTCGCGCAGGTGATGCGCGATCTGAAAGGGTTGCACATCGGCGTGTTCGCACCGCTGGTGGTCAACCGCAAGGGCGTTTACAGCGACCTTGCCAAATGGGCTTTGGGTCGCGGTCATACCCATCTGAGGGTTGATGGACATTTCTTGCCGACGGCAAAGTTTCCGCGGATCGAACGCTTCAAGGAACATACGATCGAGCTGCCGATCGCAGACTTCGTCGTGCAATCGAATAACGAAGACAGGCTGCGTGGCGCGATCGCGACTGCGCTCGAGCACGGCCATGGCGTGGTGACGATCGCGTGGCCGCTCGGAAAGCTGAAGGATGCGATCGACGGCGGCGGCGCATGGACCGCGCCGCTCGAGCAGAAAAGCTTTTCGACCAAGCGTGCGTGCCCATCGTGCGGGACGTCGTTTCCGGAATCTGATCCGCGATTGTTTTCGTACAACTCCAAGCATGGATGGTGTGCCGGCTGCTTTGGTACGGGTCTGTCGCTGTCGGGTTTCGATGCCGAGCAGAGTGGCGAAGAAGTGTGGTGGAACGCGTGGTACGAGGGCGAAACTGCGCCATGTGAAAGCTGCCATGGCAGACGGTTGAACCCCACCGCATTGGCGGTCACTTTCGCTGGCAAATCGATCGCCGACCTCGCCGAGCTTCCGGTAGCAAACGCGCGGGACTTCTTCAACGGGCTGATGTTGAGCGGCCGCGAAGCCGAGATCGCACGCGACGCGCTGGCGGAGATCCGCTCACGGCTGGCGTTCCTCGAAGAAGTCGGGCTCGGATACCTGGCACTCGACCGCGCTGCTCCAACGCTTTCGGGTGGCGAAGCACAACGCATCCGACTGGCCGCGCAACTCGGTTCCAACCTGCAGGGCGTTGCCTACATCCTCGACGAGCCGACCATCGGGCTGCACTCGCGCGACAACCGCATCCTGCTGAACGCGCTTGAGAAGCTGGAAGCGAAAGGCAATACGTTGATTGTCGTCGAGCACGATGAAGACACGATCCGGCGCGCCAAACACCTGATCGACATCGGTCCGGCCGCGGGTGTGCGCGGTGGCCGAATAGTCGCGCAAGGAACCGTCGACGACTTGATCGCAGCACCCGAATCAATTACCGGCAGGTTTCTGCGAACACCGCTCGCGCACCCATTGCACCCGCGTCGCCCGGTCAATAGCTTGACCTCGCAGCTGACGGTGCGTGGCGCGTGCATGCACAACCTGCATGCCATCGACGCCGCCTTTCCTCTGGAACGGCTGACTGTCGTAACCGGCGTTTCAGGCAGCGGCAAATCAACGTTGGCGCGCGATGTGCTGCTAGCGAATCTGCAAGCGGTGGTGGGGCAACGAGGCGCGAAGGAGGCGTGGATCGGCTGCGCCGCGATTGAAGGCTGGCGCGAGATCGACCGTGTTCTCGAAGTCGATCAGACGCCGATCGGCAAGACTCCGCGCTCGTGCCCGGCAACTTACGTTGGCTTCTGGGATGCGATACGACGGCTGTATGCCGACACGCTCGAAGCGCGTACGCGCGGCTACGGCGCCAGCCGGTTCTCGTTCAACACCGCGGGCGGTCGCTGCGATGCATGCGACGGCCAGGGCGTGCGCACCATTGAGATGAGTTTCCTGCCCGACGTGAAGGTGTTGTGCGACGTGTGCGCTGGCGCGAGGTTCAACGAGGAAACGCTTGCGATCAAATGGCGCGACAAGTCAGTGGGCGACGTGCTGCGCATGGAGATTGACGAAGCGGTCGAGTTTTTCGCGGTGCACCGATCGATCTCGCATTGCCTGCGACTGTTGCGCGATGTGGGCCTCGGCTATCTGACTTTGGGGCAACCGTCTCCAACGTTATCCGGCGGCGAGGCTCAGCGCATCAAACTGGTGGCCGAGCTTTCGAAGGTGCGCGATGACTTGACTCGGCGCGGACAACGCGCGCCGAAGACGCTTTACGTGCTTGACGAACCGACGGTCGGGCTACACATGGCGGATGTGGAAAAGCTGATCAGGGTGCTGCACCGACTGGTTGACGGCGGCAACACCGTGGTCGTGATCGAACACAACCTCGATGTCGTTGCCGAGGCCGACTGGGT
>JACCYC010000211.1 GCA_013696665.1 Burkholderiaceae bacterium
GCCGCGTTGATTGGTAACGAAGGTAGAGGTCGTAGTGTTCATGATCGAAGGCAAGCGACGCCACGCGCGATGTCAGAGCGCGATGGCGCAGCCAGGCACGTCGCTGGGTGCGGTTAGCTTCGAACTCAGCGACAGGAACGCGAACCGGCACGCAAGCGCGGCAGCCGTCGCAGTATGGTCGGTAGGTGAAAATGCCGCTGCGCCTGAACCCCATTTTGACCAGTTCGCTATAAACATCAGCGTTGATCAGATGCGCTGGCGTAGCGACCTGCGAGCGCGCCTGCCGATGTTCGAGATAGCTGCACGGATACGGCGCCGTCGCGTAAAACTGCAGCGCCGAGAAGGGCAGCTCCTTGAGGTTGGCCACGTCAGTGAGGCAAAATAGAAAATCTCGAGGATTCAGTCATGTTGGCTTACTTAGTAACCCGCCAGCAAGGCATTCAGCGCGCGGCTTGAATACGCAGCCCAATCGACCGGCGCGGCGCGCACCGACGTTTCAAGATGAGCTACAAATTCTTTACGCGGAATCTCTCGTGCTCCGAGCGATGCAAGGTGTCGCGTCTTCTGTTGGCAGTCTATCACCGGCACTTGCTCGATCTTCAATAGGTGCACCAAAGCAGTCAGGGCGATCTTCGATGCGTCCGGGGCTCGCGAAAACATTGACTCGCCATAAAACATTTTGCCGAGCGCGACACCGTACAGGCCACCCGCCAGCCGGCCATTGATCCATGTTTCAATCGAATGCGCGAGCCCACGCCGATGCAATTCGGAGTACGCGTTGCACACGCTGTCAGTTATCCAGGTACCCGCGTCGGTGTCACGCGGCGCCGCGCAGGCCCGGATCACCGATGAAAAGTCGCTGTCAAGCCGAATTTCGAGCGCGGTATTTCGCATCGAGTTGCGAAGCGTCTTAGCGAAACTGCGCGAGATTTTCAGGTCACCCGTAAACAGCACCATGCGCGGATCAGGCGACCACCACAGCACCGGCTCGTCCTCGGAGTACCAGGGAAAGATCCCGTGCGGGTACGCCTGCAGCAGTCGTTCGACAGTCAGATCAGCGCTTGCCGCCAATAATCCGTTGGGCGTCTCAAGCGCGGAAGTTACCGGTGGAAATGGCTCACTCAGCGCAAGCCAGGGAATCATGCGCCCGTGACGGCGACCGTCGGAGCTATGACCTCGATCGCGCAGGTATGCGTTCCAATCTGGCCATTCGCGCGATCGCGAAAATAGAGTTTTAACGTCGTGGAGACAGTCCGAAACGCGATCTCCTCCCACGGTACGTCGGCCTCGTCAAACAACCGCACTTCCAGACTTTCTTCGCCCGCGCGAAAGTCGGCGTCCAAAAGCTTTGCCTGAAAGAAAATGTGAACCTGCTGAACGTGCGGGACGTCGATCATTGAGAACAAGGGTCCAAGGGTTACGCGGGCTCCGGCTTCTTCAAGAGTCTCGCGCATTGCGCCGTTGCCGGTTGTCTCGCCGACCTCCATAAACCCAGCAGGCAAAGTCCATTTGCCACGGCCAGGCTCGATTGCGCGCTTGCACATCAATATCTGCGTGCCCCAAAGCGGAATGGTGCCGACGACGGGTCGAGGATTGACGTAGTGCACCGCGCCGCATTGCGGGCAGCAGTCACGCACACGATTGTCGCCGGGCGGGATATGGGCAGATGTGGGATGGCCGCAGACCGGGCAGTACTTCACAGCACAATAAAAAAGGGCGGGCATATGCCCGCCCTTCGTACCTTACACGCTCTTAGCGAGCAGTACCGCGCCGAAACAGATTGACGATCGCCAGCAAGATAACTGCGCCGAGCAGGGAAACGATCAATGCGCCTACGCTAAATGCGTTCTGATTGATCGTTGGCACTCCCACCAACGGAGAGATAAGCCAGCCGCCGAGAAATGCGCCGACAATGCCGACCACGATGTTCAGGAAGATTCCCTGCTGACCATCTGTGCGCATAATCATGCTCGCAACCCAACCAATCAAACCTCCAACAACCAGCCAAATGATGAAATTCATGTTTCGCTCTCCCGGTAAAGTGGTGTGACGCGACGGAAAGTTTGCCACACCTAGGCAAGCCTGACCGTCAACCTGACAAACGGCATCCGTCTGTGACAGCTAAGACACGCAATTATCATTCCAGATCATGGCGCTAACCCAACTCTGGATTTCCCCGTTTGGCCTGGTCAGCATTGCTTTCGGGCTGATCGCTGTACTTCTGCTTATTTCCGGGTTGGGCGCCTTGGTCCGATTGCGTCCGATCCGCTTTGTCTCACGCACACTGCTTGGGCTCGTGCTGTTGGCTGCCGCCGCTGTAGCGGGCGGCATCGCAGTCGGCACGCATGGCTACGCTGCTTTGACACGTGAAGACGTTGCGGCAACCTTACTGATACAGCCGACGGGTCCGCAGCGTTTCACAGCGACCGTGCGCTTCCCCGATTTGCGTGAAGTGAAGTATGAGCTCGCGGGCGATGAGGTCTATGTTGATGCGCAAATACTTAAGTGGAAGCCGATGGCTCATATGTTTGGCTTGCACACTGCCTATGAGCTTGATCGCATTGCGGGGCGCTACCGCGCCATCGAACAGGAGCGGGCCTCGCCGCGCACGGTTTTTTCACTGAGCCGCGACAAGCCGTTCGATGTTTTCGATTTGCGGCAGCGCTTCGTGTTTCTGGCACCTCTGCTCGACGCCGAATATGGCTCGGCGAGCTATGTTTCGGCCGCGCGTCCGGCGGAGCTCGAGGTTCGGGTATCGACCTCCGGCCTGCTAATGCGCGAAGTAAAAACGGCCGCCAACTGAGCCTAGCGCTTCACCGAGCGGCGCTTGCCCGCGTTAATCACCCAGCGCGCAGCTGCGTCAATTCCACTGCCACCGCTGACGGCCTGCTTTGCGTTGGCGACAGTGGTATCGCGGACGCCTTTGTCATTTAGCAACTCACGCAGATTCGCAGCCAGTTTCGAAGCATCGGCGCTTTCAATCCAAATGACTTTGGCGCCGTTGACAGATTGCAAATGGGTGCCAAGAACCCACGCTTCATAGATGGTTCCCGGCACCATCAGAATGGGTGTGCCCAACGCCGCCGCCTCTTGTGTAGCATTAGATCCCTCGGTGATCGCAACGTCGGCAGCGCTCATATAGGTGAGCATCTGCCGCGGTGCAAGGGTCGGCACGACCGAGATCCATTTTGGCAACGGTTCGGGGACCCCAGGCGAACGCAGATTGTTCCGATCGTTAACCGAGGTCAGCACCAGCCGCACATTCTGTTCTTTGCGAAGAATATTTACTGCACCGATTACAGCGGCAAGCACCTGTTCGCCGAAGTCACGTCCGAACGACATTCCCCGCGGTGAGTACAGCAGAATTTTTTCGGTCGGCGCAAAGCCAAGCGAGTTGCGCGCCGCACGCTGCTTCGGAATGTCGGCAAGTTCCATAAAAGGACCCGTGCGCAGCACCTTGGCGCTCAGCGATGCCAGCTCAGGTGGAAACTCCAGCGCTGGCGGGTACGCCCAGGCGATCGCATCGACCTGCTGGAGCAACGGCCAATCCATGAAGAGTTCGTCCCACAGCGGATACATTGGAATTGATAGCCACGCCGCGTGAGGGACAATCGCCCGGTACGGGATCAGCGAGCGGCTGGTGTCCTCCACAATCACGTCCGCATGTCCAAGACAGGCGCGAACGACTGGATCGCGTTCGTTGCGGTGTCGGAGCGGAAGAAAGTTGACGCGATAACCCATCGCCGCAGCAGCGTCGATGTTAAATGCACGGATCTCTTCGACGTCGAGCAGATATTCAATGTGGGTTTGCGGAGCAAGCCGCGTAATGGCGCGCGCCAACGCAGCGGTTCTGCCGATGTGGCCGAGGCCACCGCGGACTGAAGGAATCAGAATGACATTCATGACGAGGTTAAAGCTGCATGAGCCCGTGTCTGGTTGTAATTGCAAAGCAGCCGGAGAGCGGCAAAGTGAAAACGCGTATTGCCGCGGCGCTGGGAGACGATCGGGCGGCCGAATTGTACCGGTGCGCCTTGCACGACACCCTGGCTTTGGCGCGTTCGGTTGATGGGGTTGCGTATGCGCTGAGTTACGCGCCGCCGACCGCGGATGGACGGTGCTATTTCGAAGGTGTAGCGCCGGAGTTCACGTTGATTCCGCAGCAAGGAACGATCTTCGGCGAGCGCCTTAGTGGCACGTTCTCGCGGTTGCTCCTTGAATACAGTCCGGTCGTGCTGATCGGCAGCGACAGTCCTGACCTGCCCACTGAACTCATCGATCGGGCATTTTCGCTGCTCGCTACAAACGCTGACGTGGTGCTGGGCCCCGCGGACGATGGTGGCTATTACCTGCTTGGAATGCGCGCCATGCAGCCCGCGTTATTCGAGCGGATCGATTGGAGTACTGAGGTGGTGACGTCGCAGACTCGACAGCGCGCCGCCGCCGCGAAGTTGCACGTGGTTGATCTGCCGACATGGCACGACCTTGATACTGTTGACGATCTGCAGGCGCTGCAAGCCCCGGGGGCGCCGCTGACACGTGCGTTTGTTGCCGCATTGAACGAAAGTTAAATATGAAAACCAGAGCGGCGGTTGCGTGGAACGCGGGTGAACCGCTCAGCATCGAAACGGTGGATTTGGAGCCACCACGCGAGGGCGAGGTGCTGGTCGAGATAAAGGCCACCGGCATCTGTCACACCGACTACTTCACGCTGTCGGGCGCCGACCCGGAAGGGATTTTCCCGTCGATTCTGGGCCATGAAGGCGCCGGCGTTGTGCTTGAAGTGGGTTCAGGCGTCGCAGCGCTTAAGCCGGGCGACCATGTGATTCCGCTCTACACGCCCGAATGCAGGCAATGCAAATTCTGCCTTTCGCGCAAGACTAATTTGTGCCAGGCAATTCGATCTACTCAGGGTCGCGGCTTGATGCCCGATGGCACTTCGCGCTTTTCAATTGACGGCAAGCCGGTGTGGCACTACATGGGCACGTCAACGTTTGCCAACCACATCGTCGTGCCCGCAATCGCACTGGCGAAGATTCGCGAGGACGCTCCCTTCGACAAGGTTTGCTACATCGGGTGCGGTGTCACAACGGGTGTCGGCGCGGTGATCTTCACCGCAAAAGTCGAGGCCGGTGCCAACGTCATTGTGTTTGGCCTAGGCGGCATTGGGTTGAACGTGATTCAGGGCGCCAAAATGGTCGGCGCGAATCGCATCATCGGTATTGATCTGAATCCGCGCCGCGAAGCGCTTGGGCGGAAGTTCGGCATGACGCACTTCATCAATCCTTCCATCGTGGATAACGTTGTTGACACGGTCGTGCAGTTGACCGACGGTGGAGCCGATTACAGCTTCGAGTGCATCGGCAATGTGACCGCAATGCGCCAGGCACTTGAGTGCTGCCACAAGGGGTGGGGGCAAAGCGTCATCATCGGGGTGGCGGGCGCCGGTCAGGAAATCAGCACCCGACCGTTTCAACTGGTGACGGGCCGGGTGTGGAAAGGTAGTGCGTTCGGTGGCGCACGAGGACGCACCGACGTTCCGCGCATCGTCGACTGGTATATGGAAGGCAAGCTCAACATCGATGACCTGATTACCCATCACTTGCCGCTGGAGCGTATCAATGAGGGCTTTGACCTGATGAAGCGCGGCGAATCGATTCGCAGCGTCGTCGAATATTGAGCTGGAATTGCAATGAGTGACGTCGACATTCTCGGCACCCATCGCTGTTTCGGCGGGCGCCAATTGTTCTGCCGGCACGACTCGACCGAGATCGGCTTGCCAATGCGGTTCGGATTATTTCTACCCCCGCAGATGTCCGCGTCATGCTCGCTGCTGATGTTTCTATCCGGGCTCACGTGCACTGAAGAAACGTTCGCGATTAAGTCTGGAGCGCAGCGCACCGCTGCCGAGCTCGGCATTGCCTTGTTGATGCCCGACACCAGTCCACGCGGGGCTGAAGTGCCAGGAGAAGCAGACGCCTGGGACTTTGGCGTGGGGGCCGGTTTCTATTTAGACGCTACGCGCGAACCCTGGTCGCGTCACTGGCGCATGGACAGTTATTTGGTACGTGAGTTGTTGCCGCTGGTTATTGCTACGCATGGGATAAATCCAGCGCAAATAGCTATTTGTGGCCATTCAATGGGAGGCCACGGCGCATTGACGCTGGCGTTGCGACACCCCGGTCAGTTCGCGTCGGTGTCTGCGTTTGCGCCGATCGCCGCGCCGTCGCGATCACCTTGGGGTCGCAAAGCGTTCACGAATTATCTCGGCGACGATCCTGCGACGTGGACACAACACGATGCAACCGAGCTGATGCGGCGCCAGAGGGCGCCGCCATACGCCCAAGGCATTCTGATTGATCAGGGAATGGCTGATCAATATGTTTCAGAGCAACTTTACCCCGAGGCATTTGAAGCCGCGTGTCGCGATGTCCAGCAGCCCTTAACGCTCCGCCGTCACGAAGGCTACGACCACGGTTACTACTTCATCTCGACTTTCATCGAAGATCACTTGCGCTTCCATCATTTTCAGCTCAGTGCGCACGCCTCGGGTTGAGCCTCAACGCGGAGCGAGAATGTGTTCGGCAGCGATCTTTAAATCATCAACGAATTTTGCATACTCAACGTCCCGCGCTTCCGGCCGCTTCGGCCGATATTCCGAGCTTCGTTACGAGTTCCATCTTTCCAACGACTTACGAAGCAGTGTGCTTCTACAAGGCGGCTAGGCGCCGACAGCCCGATACAACCGATCGCCGACGCCGTGGCTGTTAAATGGAAGCCCGGATTACTCCGACCGCAATGCCTTCGATTGCAAACGCTTCGCGCTTGAGGTCGACGATGATCGGTGGGTAATCCGGATTCTCGGCAATCAGCTCGGCTTTGGATCCGCGCAGTTTCAGTCGCTTGACGGTAACGTCATCACCCAATCGGGCCACAACGACTTGCCCGGAGCGGGCCTGAGGTTGCTGGTGGACCGCAAGCCAGTCGCCGTCAAGAATCCCAGCGTCGCGCATGCTCATTCCTCGGACCTCAAGCAGGTAATCAGCGAACGGCTTGAACGTGGCGGGGTCCACCGCTGCGGTGGTCATTACGTTTTCCTGCGCCAAAATCGGGCTGCCTGCGGCTACCTTACCGATCAGCGGCAGGCCACTATCCTGAGCCGCCAACATAAGTTCCCGCACGCTGTCTCTTAACTGAATTCCGCGCGACGTGCCGGATACAAGCTTGATCAACCCTTTTTTCTGCAATGCCTGCAAATGCTGTTCAGCGGCGTTCAACGAGCGAAAGCCAAATGCCTGCGCAATTTCGTCTCGCGTCGGCGGAGCGCCGCTCTCCGTCAACGTCTGACGAATGAAGTCCAGAATTTCGCTTTGCCGCGGCGTCGGATCGGAAGCCATAGGGGATGCAGAACGTTTATGCATGAGAATCTCGCGCTTTAGATACTGTGAATGTATACAGTGCGGCGAAAATTGGCAACCGGCTCAACTTGAGGGACCCTTGTGCTCGGCAGTGAAGCTGATAGACTTCTCAGCATTAGGTTGAGTCGCCTAGCGCATTGAAATTCGTGCGCCACAGTTGCAGCGCCGCCAAGCATCGGGTTTCAGGACCCAGGCGTCAAACCAAACACCAGCCGCACGAGGCGGACGTAATCAGAATTTTCGAAGACACTTTGCTGTGTCTTTTCTCGACAGCCCTGCGCGTGTCGCAAGGAGCTCGGATCAGGCCAGTTGCATTGGGTACACCCGGAGCCGATGGATATTGACCAGGCTAAACGCGTAGTCGAAGCGGCCTTGCTGACTGCCGAGCAACCGCTGGCGGTTCAGGACTTACGTCGATTATTCGACGACGAATTAAATGCAGACACAATTCGATTGTTGCTGGATCAATTGCAGAGCGACTGGTCTGGCCGCGGGCTCGAGCTGATCGCGATTGCTTCGGGATGGCGTTTTCAGAGCGCGCCCGCAATGCAGCCGTACCTGCAACGCTTGAACCCTGAGCGTCCTCCCAAATATTCGCGCGCTGTGCTGGAGACGTTGGCCATCATTGCGTATCGCCAACCGGTAACGCGGGGCGACATTGAAGAACTGCGCGGGGTGACCGCGTCGACTCCAGTGATCAGAGCTCTCGAGGAGCGTGGCTGGATCGAGACGGTGGGGTATCGCGAAGTGGCAGGCCGCCCTGCGTTGTTGGGAACCACCCGCGAGTTCCTCGACGACCTCGGTCTGAACTCGCTTGAGCAACTCCCGCAACTGCAAGACGCAGGTCAACTTGCGCGCGAACTGGAATTGCAGATGCCTGGCGCGGAAGCGGATCGTTTCGATCTTTCGCCTTCAGGCGTGGGATCACAAGTTTTCATTTACGACAAACTCCAACCGCCAACAACTCCCCAACCTGTGTCTACATGAGCGTCCCGACCTTGCCAGACGAAAACACTCCGGCCGGTCCGGCAGAATTGCAGCAGGCTCGAGAGCCGCACGGTTCGCAGCCCGATGACGACGACAATCGCGGAAATACCTTAAACCGCCTTGAATCGACGAGCGAGGCGGAGGCCGACGATGCCGACGGCAACAGGGCGGAACCTGTTACGGAAAACAACGGGGCGCGTGCGCCACGGCCACGCGGGCGGCGCCGGCGCGGTCGCGGGGGAGATCGTACTGACCGCGGCGACCGAGGCGAGCGCAATCCTGCCCCCCCGGTAGAGCGGGCGGCCGCAGCAGCGTCGGATGCCATCCTTTCATCGGTCCCACCCGTTGCAGCGATACCGCTGGCGGGGGACGGTGATGAAATTAATCCCGCAGCAATGCCCGAGTCTGCGCTGTCGCGCGAATTCCTTGAGCGTGGCCGCCGCGCGGCGAAGCAAACCGAACTCGCCCAGTCGGACAAGCTGCATAAGGTGCTAGCCGACGCAGGCATCGGGTCGCGCCGCGACATGGAGGAAATGATTATTGCCGGGCGTGTGTCGGTCAACGGCGAGCCCGCGCATATTGGTCAGCGCATTCTCGCGAGCGATCAAGTCCGCGTAAACGGCAAGCCCTTGACCCGCAAGGCTCCCGGACGTGCACCGCGTGTTCTGCTTTACCACAAGCCGGTTGGCGAAATTGTCACCCAGGAAGACCCTGGCGCGCGGCCGACAGTTTTTGAAAAGTTGCCCAAAGTTTCCGGGAGTCGCTGGGTTGCGGTTGGGCGGCTGGACCTCAATTCCGAGGGGTTGTTGCTCTTTACAACGTCCGGCGAGCTTGCAAATCGTCTGATGCATCCCCGCTACGAAGTCGAGCGTGAGTACGCGGCACGCGTGCTCGGTGAACTCACCGATGAGCTTCGACAAAAGTTGCTGGACGGTGTGCAGTTGCAGGACGGAGCCGCGAAGTTTTTGCGCATCGATGATGCGGGCGGCGATGGAGCAAACCGCTGGTATCGAGTTGTGATCGGCGAAGGGCGCAACCGTGAAGTGCGCCGAATTTTTGAGTCGGTCGGATTGACGGTCAGTCGCCTGATTCGAATTCGCTATGGTGCGATCCAGCTGCCGCGCGCACTGGTGCACAGCCGCTATCAGGAACTTGCGCCCGAATGGGTACAGGCGTGGGTGCACGATCTCGGGATCGGTATTGAAGACATTCGGCAGCGTCAGGGAGCACCCCCCGACGGTGGTAAATCCGGGCGCGGAGGCGCGCCACGTGCTGGCGGGCGAGGGCCTGGCGGACGCGGCTCAGGCGGTCGCGATCAGGCAAGCAGGGGACCGGGCGGCAAGGGCCCGCCTAATCGCGATCGATGGAACCCTGCCGGCAGAACGTCAGGTCAGGAGTCGGGCCAGGGTTACAACCAAGGCAACAGCTTCAACCCGGGCAACGGTCAGGGCAATGGGCCGCCTGCGGGCGGTCCGAATCCAGGGTCCGGCGGACAACGGCGCGGCAAACCGATGGGAAATCGGCCGCCGCGGCAGCCAGATCCGCTCACGAGCAGCGTGAATTACATCGCCGCAGGGCACGGCCTTCCCAACAACGGGCGGCCGGCGCGCTTCAAGCGCGGAAAGCCGCCGCCACGTAGTTTTTAGGGATAACGAACTGGCGTCCTCGCGCGCTTGTTGCGCGGGGACCATGCCCCATATAATGCCGACCTGCGAATTTGCGGCAACAGGGGCGCACACGAGCTTTTGCGAATCGTGGCGCTGCTGAAAGTGCGGCGAGCGCGAAGGAAAAGCAAGCCTGTTGATAGCGACAAGGTGGCTGAGAAATGGGCTTTACGGCCCATTTTTTATTTGCGCTCCCGCATCCGACAGTGTTTGAACGGTTGGGCGTGGAGTTCGAATGGCGTCAGTTGCGAATGATTTGTATCGAGCAGTTGAGCTCACTGTAAGCGGGCTTGGCTATCAACTGGTCGATGTTGAGCGGCTTGGTGGCGGCTTGATGCGCGTAACGATTGAAGCCTCTGCTGGAATCAAGGTGGAGGATTGTGAGCGAGTGAGCCGCCAGCTTTCGCACGTGTTTGCCGTGGACGGTGTTGACTATCAGCGACTGGAGGTGTCATCGCCGGGTCTCGATCGGCCGCTTAAGGGAGCGAATAATTTCGTGCGGTTCGTTGGCAATGAGATCAGCGTGCAGCTTTACTCGCCTTCGGTCGAGGCGGGAGGCCGAAAGCGCATGCGAGGTCGATTGATCGGTCTCGTTGGCGTCAGTGGTGTGGAGCGAGTGCGTTTGGAACTGATGCCGGAAGACGTGATGGTGAAGGGCGGTGCGAAAAAAGCGCGCCCACGCGCGTTGACGATCAAGCGCGCCGCGGCGGAGCCGGCGAAGGTTATTGAAATCGCCTTGAGCGATATTGAAAAGGCGCGGCTGGTGCCGGAGTTGAATTTCCGGCCAGCACGCGTTGAAGGCGATTCCGATGCTGCGGCTATCGGGAACGGTAGTTCGGGCGATGGGATTACGTCGGGCAGATTTGAGAGCGAGCACACATGAGCCGTGAGATTTTATTGTTGGTCGACGCGCTGGCGCGCGAGAAGAACGTCCCGAAGGACGTCGTGTTCGACGCGCTTGAACTTGCGCTTGCGACCGCGACCAAGAAGTTGTTTGCAGAGGAAGACGTCGATATCCGGGTGGCGGTCGATCGCGAAACCGGTGAATACGACGCTTTCCGACGTTGGCTGGTGGTGCCGGACGAGGCAGGACTTCAGGAGCCGGGTCATCAGATTATTTTGTCGGACGCGCGTGAGCAGTTGGCCGACATCGAGCTCGAAGAACACATCGAGGAGCAGCTGCCGCGGCAGGACCTGGGCCGCCGCTTCGCGCAGGACACCAAGCAGGTGATCCTGCAGAAGATTCGCGACGCTGAGCGCGAGCAGACGTTGAATGACTTTCTGGCGCGCGGCGACATGATTGTCAGTGGCGCAATCAAGCGCATGGACAAAGGCGACGCGATCATCGAAGTCGGCAAAGTCGAAGCGCGGCTGCCACGCAGCGACATGATTCCTAAGGAGAACCTGCGCATTGGCGATCGCATCCGTGCGTATGTACAGAAGATTGACCGGACCGCGCGGGGGCCGCAGGTGATCTTGTCGCGCACCTCGCCCGAATTTGTGATGAAGCTGTTCGAGTTTGAAGTGCCGGAGATCGAACAGGGTCTGCTCGTGATCAAGTCCGCTGCGCGGGACCCCGGTGTGCGCGCGAAGATCGCGGTGTGGACCAACGATCGCCGTATCGATCCGATCGGCACGTGTGTCGGCATGCGGGGATCGCGAGTTCAGGCGGTTACCAATGAGCTGGCGGGCGAGCGCGTCGACATCGTGTTGTGGTCGGATGATCCGGCGCAGTTCGTGATTGGGGCGCTCGCGCCCGCCAATGTTTCCTCGATTCTGGTCGATGAAGACAAGCACGCGATGGATGTGGTCGTCGACGAAGACAATCTGGCCATCGCGATTGGGCGTAGCGGACAGAACGTGCGCCTGGCGTCGGAGCTGACCAGCTGGCAAATCAACATCATGACGGCCGAGGAGTCGTCGACCAAGCAGGAAGGCGAGCAGTCATCAATTCGCGCAACGTTCGTCGAGAAGCTGGATGTCGATGAAGAGATTGCCAATATTTTGATTGGCGAGGGCTTCGGTAGCCTCGAAGAAATTGCTTATGTACCCGTCAATGAACTGCTTGAGATCGATGCGTTTGACGAAGAAACGGTCGAAGAGTTACGCACCCGCGCGCGCAATTCACTGTTGACCGAAGCGATCAAGCGGGAAGAAAACGTCGAGCAGGCCGAGAAAGATCTGCTCGACTTGCCGGACATGGATGCGGCGCTGTCGTC
>JACCYC010000214.1 GCA_013696665.1 Burkholderiaceae bacterium
GCGCACCTAGGCCAATTCCGTCGCAGCGGCGCGCCTTACATCACACACCCGCTGGCAGTCGCCGAAATACTGACCGAGTGGCGACTCGATGGCCCGGCGATCCAGGCTGCATTACTGCACGACGTGATCGAGGACTGCGGTGTTGAGCAGTCGCAGCTGATCGCGCGCTTCGGTTCGACTGTCGCAGAACTCGTCGACGGCGTGTCAAAGCTCGATCGACTGCGGTTTTCCTCGACCGAGCAGGCGCAGGCGGAAAACTTTCGCAAGATGCTGCTCGCGATGGCGCGCGACGTACGCGTCATGTTGATCAAGCTCGCCGATCGCCTGCACAACATGCGCACCCTGGAGTCTGTCGACAGCGCGCGCCGGCGACGTATTGCACGCGAAACACTTGAAATTTACGCGCCGATTGCACATCGGCTCGGCCTGAACACACTCTTTCGAGAACTCGAGGAACTGAGTTTCCAGCATCTATATCCGCTTCGTTATCTGGTGCTCAATAAAGCAGTCTTGGCGGCGCGAGGAAATCGTCGCGAGGTGCTGAGCAAGATGATGGTCGCGGTGCGTAAATCGCTAACCGATGCGAAATTACGCGCCGAGGTTCAAGGACGGGAGAAAACGGTTTACGGCATTTATCGCAAGATGGCCGACAAGCGGCTTTCGTTTTCGCAAGTGCTCGATATCTACGGTTTCCGAGTGGTGGTCGACACCGTTGCACAGTGCTACCTGGCCCTTGGCACTTTGCACAGTCTTTATAAGCCAGTCCCCGGCAAGTTCAAGGACTACATCGCGATTCCGAAAGTTAACGGATATCAATCGCTGCACACGACGTTGATTGGACCGTACGGCACGCCGGTCGAGTTCCAGATCCGCACCAAGGACATGCATCATGTTGCTGAAACCGGCGTCGCGGCGCACTGGCTCTACAAGGACGATGATTCGGATTTGTCGGAGCTGCAGTCGCGCACACACCAATGGTTGCAGTCCCTCCTTGAAATCCAGCGCCAGACCGGCGACTCAAGCGAGTTCCTGGAGCACATCAAGGTCGATCTCTTTCCGGACAAGGTATACATCTTCACGCCTAAGGGTCGCATCGTCGCACTGCCGCGCGATGCAACGCCAGTGGACTTTGCGTACAGCATTCATACCGACGTTGGAAACAAGACGGTCGCTGCGCGCATCAACAATGAGATACAGCCGCTGCGCACGCAATTGAAGAACGGCGACATGGTTGAGATCATCACGGGCGCCGAAGCGAAACCGAACCCGGCGTGGGTTTCATTCGTTCGGACCGGCAAAGCGCGATCGGAGATCCGTCACTTCCTGCGCACGATGAAGTTCGACGAATCGGTCGAACTCGGCGAAGCGTTGCTCGCGCAGGCCGCGCAGCCTTTCAACCTGCTGTTGACAGACATCAACGACGAACAGTGGGAATCCGTGCTCAAGCAATCGGACACCGCCTCGCGCTCAGACCTTTTAGCCGATATTGGCCTTGGGCGCCGACTCCCCGCAGTCGTAGCGCGGCAGCTCGCACTTGGGTCGACTGAAGGCGACGGCGCGCACAGCGCAAATTCGATTGCCCAAGCCACCCATGTACCGCTGATCGTGCGTGGAACCGAAGGGATGGCAGTACAAATGGCGACCTGTTGCCATCCAATCCCAGACGACCCGATCGTCGGGCACATTCGAAAGGGTCAGGGACTAGCGGTTCATCAGGTTGATTGCTTACACGCACAGCGCGCACGCCGCGCCGATCCTGACCGCTGGATCGAATTGCAGTGGGCGAAGGATCCGGTAAGTAACTTCACGGTCGGTATCGATGTCGGTGCACTGAACGAGCGTGGTGTACTCGGACGAATTGCCGTTGCGATTGCGGAAGCTGAATCAAATATCCTCAATGTGCATCTCGAAGACGAAGATGCTGCGCTCGCACTGATTCATTTCAAGATTCAGGTACATGACCGTGCGCATCTGGCGCGCGTGATACGCACCCTACGGCGTGTCAAGAACGTGCAAAGAATCGCGCGCCCGCGCGGCGGTGCATCCGCCAGTAGCACCGGTCGAGCACACGCTCACGAAGTGGCGTAGGTGACGTCGAGGATTTCAATAGTTTCGGTTCCGCCGGGTGTTTTAAGGCTGACTTGATCACCGACGTGCGCTTTTAGTAAAGCCGCTGCGACCGGTGAGATCCAGCTGACGTAACCGCGCGCTGGGTCGACCTCATCGACTCCAACGATCGTGACCCGGTTCTGCTTACCCTCGGCCAACGCGTAGAGCACCGTGGCACCAAAGAAAACCTGTTCGGTTGCTTCCTGACGAGAAGCGGGGTCGACGACCTCGGCGAGGTCGAGTCGTCCTGTCAGGAAGCGAATGCGCCGATCGATCTCACGCAGTCGCTTCTTGCCGTAAATGTAGTCGCCATTTTCGGAGCGATCACCGTTCGAGGCGGCCCATGAAACGGTTTTAACAACCTCAGGACGGTCTGTGTTCAACAAATGAAGCAATTCAGCCTTGAGCCGCCGATATCCCGAAGGAGTGATGTAGTTCCGCACTGCCGGAACCTCGGGAGCATCAAGTTCCTCGTCATCGTCGTTGTCGGTTTCTCTGACGAATGCCTTACTCATACCAACCCCAAGCGAAGAAGTGCTTTAGTTTCACCCTCGGTGGCCGGGGATTTGCAGCGCGGGGCGCAACGCCGCGTTGACCCGCCGAGCCTACGCAAGCATCTACTTCGAATTGCGGTTGATCTGCTCGGGATGATCCAGCAACGGATCCTCGTCCTTTGCTCGTTCTCTTCCCGCCTGCTCCGCGCGCTCGAGTTGCTGCTCTTCGGCTGCGGTCTCCGGCTCCGCATCGCGCGCAGCTTCGGTCACATCATTGTCTTTAATGAATTCGCGCGTCGACTCGTTGTAGCGGCGCGCGGCTTTGTAATCGCCTTCGCCTTGTACTTCGCTTCCGGACTTCGGTTGATCATTGCCCATCACATCTCCCAATCAAGCGACGCGGCATACGCCGCGTCGCGCAAAGCATGCCTGCTTTAGGGTTAGGGCTTCTTGGCCGGCGGTGTCGTGTTGTTAGGCAACGGCGTCGCGCTGGCGGGGGTGCCCGCAGGCTGCGTGCCCGGTACCAAGCCAGGGGCAGCATTTGGGCTCGAAGCCAAGTTGTTCTCTACCCGTTGTACGCCCTGCACGCCTTTAGCGATTTCAACCGCACGAGCCACGTGGGTGGGATTGTCGACCGTTCCGGTCAGCTTGACGACGCCACCATTTGAATCGACGTTGATCTGCGTACCCTTGACCATGTCGTCGGCGAGAAAGGCAGCCTTCACCTTTGTGGTCAGCGCAGCGTTGTCGACGGCACCGGCCGCGGTGTTGGTTGCTTGTTTGCTTTCAGTACGAACCTCTTGGCGCTCGGAACGTGAGCACGCGCCGAGAGCAATAACCGCCACGGTGGTGACGATGGCCGCTCTTAATGTGTGACGTGCAACTTTCTGCATGTTGGCTCCTCGTTTGAAGTTGATGCCTGGCCCTTGCTGGATGCCGTGGACCTAACGCCTCGAGCGACTCCGCGCCGCGCAAGGTGGCAATGCAAAAAAGCAAGCTATGTGCCCGGTAGCGCGTTAAGCCGCGCGACTTTCCTTCGGGCTTGGCGTGGGATCAGCGCCGTACTCTTTCAAGCGGTTGTATAGCGTCTTGAGGCTGACTCCGAGCGCGGCGGCAGTTCGTTCCTTGTGGCCGTCGAAATGTGCGAGCGTGGCAAAAATCAGCGAACGTTCAACTTCAGATAACGTCGTTCCGATCCGCACCGACAAAACCGCTCCCTTCTCACGAGGGGCAGAACGACCGACCTGCAGCTCCAACCATTCGTCATTGATGGTAGCGCCCGAGGCCATCACAAACGCGCGTTGAACCACATTTCTTAGTTCACGCACATTGCCCGGCCAGTCATATTCATTCATGCGCTCATACGCGCCCTTGGTGAACTTTTTCTCCTTGCCTTCCTCTTTGCAGATCTCGGCGAGGAAGTGCTCCG
This sequence comes from Burkholderiaceae bacterium, assembly GCA_013696665.1. GTDB lineage: Bacteria > Pseudomonadota > Gammaproteobacteria > Burkholderiales > Burkholderiaceae_F > JACCZX01. The sequence continues at coordinate 4,033 of JACCYC010000214.1, forward strand.
CGAGGAGTGCAATGTCCTCCCTGCGCTCGCGTAACGGCGGCAAGCGAATCGGAAATACATTCAACCGATACAGGAGATCCTCGCGCAGCTTCCCCTCGGCGACTGCAAGCTCAGGTACTCGATTCGTCGCACCCAGCACGCGCACATCGGCACGCTGCGTTTCCGTAGAACCGACGCGGTTGAAGGTGCCGGTCTCGAGAACGCGCAAAAGCTTCACCTGCAGATCGGGCGGCATTTCCGTCACTTCGTCAAGAAAGAGCG
>JACCYC010000215.1 GCA_013696665.1 Burkholderiaceae bacterium
CCACGGCGTTAATCGAACTTGCCACGCCAGCGATGATCGCTGTCGACACCAATGTGGTCGTGCGATTTCTGGTCAACGACGACAAAGCGCAGGCGCGTCGGGCCCGCGCACTGTTCGAGCGCGAAGAAGTCTTCATTACAACTACTGTCTTGCTCGAAACTGAATGGGTACTGCGCGGCGCTTACGGCTTTGCTCCCGAGCAGATCGAAACCTTCTTGCGCGGCTTGCTTGGGTTGCCCGTCGCGCGAACAGAACGGCCGCTGCAGCTTGCCCTTGCGCTCGATGCCTATTCGGCCGGTCTGGATTTCGCCGATGCATTGCACTTGCTTGCTGCCACCGGTGCTGACGTGAAGCCGCGAGTTTTTTACAGCTTCGATATTCGATTGCGGCGCCGAGCGAGAAAGCATCTACCCCGAGTGCAGACGGCCGCGCCGTGAGCGGTAAGCGACGCGACTTTCAGGATTTTCCCGCAACGCCCTGCGCTTACGCATGAGCAACGCGAGTGCGGGCGAGGGCAGCATCTTCGAGGTGCGCAACCTTTCGGTCGCCTACGGCAAGGTCGCCGCCGTCGTCAGATCAGATTCGACCGAGTAGCGGGCGGTTTACTGGAACTGACATATTTCTTATCGCGGCTTGGCTTCCAAATGTAGTCGTGTTGGCGATCGTCAACACTCTCTGCCTGTCAACCAAGCGAGAATCCAAAACGCGGCCTACAAGCTAAGCGACCAGACACGTTATGAGGAGATTCCTTGGCTTAATACCCGTGGACAATTTGCGACTCTAGAGCCTATCGTCTATCGTGAGCCTGCGTTGGGGGTACTGCGTCATTCGACGTGGTTGAGAGAGTCCCCGGAACCTGATGCGGTTAAGACCGCCGGAGGAAAACGATGAGCGCAAATCCGAAATTCGTCGCTGCTACGGCGCACGTTGATGAAGCGGCGGTGCAGCCGCTGCCCCAGTCCCGCAAGACCTATATCGAAGGCTCGCGCGCCGATCTGCGCGTGCCGATGCGCGAGATTTCGCAGAGCGAGACTGCGGCTTCGTTCGGCGCTGAGCGTAATGCGCCTCTTACGGTTTACGACACGTCGGGTCCTTATACCGATCCTGCCGCGCAGATTGACATTCGCTCGGGACTGGCGCCGTTGCGTGCAGCGTGGATCAGCGAGCGCGCCGACACGATCGACCTTGACGGTCCGACGTCGCGCTTTGGCGTCGATCGGTTGAACGATCCGAAGCTGGCAGAGCTGCGCTTCGATCTGCATCGCAGGCCGCGGCGTGCAAGCGCGGGTGCGAACCTCAGTGGCAACGTTACGCAGATGCATTACGCACGCCGCGGCATCGTGACGCCCGAGATGGAGTTCATAGCAATTCGCGAGAATCAGCGGCTCGAAGACCAACCGCAGTTGCTGCGCCGGCAGCATCCGGGCCAATCGTTCGGCGCGCAGTTGCCGCCGCAGATCACGCCCGAGTTCGTGCGCGACGAAGTCGCGCGCGGGCGCGCGATCATTCCGGCCAATATCAATCATCCGGAAATCGAGCCGATGATCATCGGCCGCAACTTCCTGGTGAAGATCAACGCCAACATCGGCAACTCCGCGGTCACGTCATCGATCGGCGAAGAAGTCGAGAAGATGACGTGGGCGATTCGCTGGGGTGCCGACACCGTAATGGATCTGTCGACCGGCAAACACATTCACGAAACACGCGAATGGATCCTGCGCAATTCGCCGGTGCCGATTGGCACGGTGCCGATCTATCAGGCGCTCGAAAAAGTTGACGGCAAGGCCGAAGAGCTGACCTGGGAAATCTTTCGCGACACGCTGATCGAGCAGGCCGAGCAGGGCGTTGATTACTTCACGATCCACGCGGGAGTGCGGCTGCCCTTCATTCCGATGACGGCGAAACGCCTGACTGGCATCGTGTCGCGCGGCGGATCGATCATGGCGAAGTGGTGCCTCGCGCATCACAGAGAATCGTTTTTGTACGAGCGGTTCGAAGACATTTGCGACATCATGAAGGCGTACGACGTTTCGTTTTCGCTCGGTGATGGTCTGCGACCGGGATCGATTCACGATGCCAACGATGAGGCACAGATGGCCGAACTCGCGACGCTTGGCGAGCTGACGACGATCGCGTGGAAGCACGACGTGCAAACGATGATCGAAGGCCCGGGGCACGTACCGATGCACCTGATCAAGCACAATATGGACGAGCAGTTGCGGCTCTGCCACGAAGCGCCGTTTTATACGCTCGGACCGCTTACAACCGACATTGCGCCGGGCTACGACCACATCACCAGCGCCATCGGCGCGGCGGTGATCGGCTGGTACGGCACCGCAATGCTGTGCTACGTCACGCCTAAGGAGCATCTCGGGCTGCCGAACAAAAAGGACGTCAAGGACGGGATCATTGCGTACAAGATTGCGGCGCACGCCGCCGATCTTGCAAAAGGACATCCGGGCGCGCAGATGCGCGACAACGCGTTGTCCAAGGCGCGCTTCGAATTTCGCTGGGACGATCAGTTCAATCTTGGCTTCGATCCGGATACAGCGAAGGATTTCCACGACGAGACGCTGCCGAAGGATTCGATGAAAACCGCGCACTTCTGTTCGATGTGCGGCCCGCACTTCTGCTCGATGAAGATCACGCAGGACGTGCGCGAGTACGCGGCGAAGCAGGGTGTGTCAGCGGATGAAGCGCTGAAGAAGGGAATGCAGGAGAAAGCCGTCGAGTTCGTTAAAAAGGGCGCCGAGATCTATCACCGCGCTTAGGCGCCTCTCGTCGGAGTGACTGTTGCACGCTGTTACAAGCGCGGCGTTGAACCGCCTTCGCTGCGTACAATCTTTTGCTCTTCGATTCGTTAAACCACCACCTTGAAGAACCAGAAGCTCGTTGTCGGCGCGTTGCTCCTCGCCCTGGTGGCCGGCGGTGGCTGGTATTGGTGGTCGACCCGCCAAGCGGCAGCGCCGTCGTATCGAACCGCAAAGATAGAGCGCGGATCCATCACCGCCGCGATTTCATCGACGGGGACGCTTAACCCGGTGACATCGGTGCAGGTTGGCACTCAAGTTTCGGGTCAGATCCAGCAACTGTTTGTCGACTTCAACTCGCCGGTAAAAAAAGGCGAGTTGATTGCGCGAATTGATCCTGAGACATTTCAATATCGGGTACGTCAGGCCGAAGCCGATCTCGAATCGTCACGCTCGGGCGTGGGAAGAGCGCAGGTCGCGCAAGTGATTGCCGACCGCGACTTGAAGCGAACCAATGAACTGGTGGCGCGCAATTTTGTTTCTCCGGCTGAGCTCGACCGTGCGCAGTCGACGTTCGATCTGGCTGCTGCAGAAGTGCGTACCGCGCGAGCGGTTGTCGAACAGCGTGCGGCGCAGGTGGCCACGGCGCGCGTCGATCTGTCGCGCACCGAAATCCGTGCGCCGGTCGATGGTGTGGTGATCAAGCGCAGCGTTGACGTCGGGCAGACGGTGGCAGCCAGTCTGCAGGCACCCGAGTTGTTCGTCATCGCCAAAGACCTGCGCGACATGCAGGTGGATACGTCTATTGACGAGGCAGACATCGGCCGCGTTCGCGTTGGCCAGCGTGTCACGTTCACGGTCGATGCCTTTCCAGGCCGTCAGTTTGCAGGCGAAGTTCGCACCGTTCGAAAGGCCGCGCAGAGTATTCAGAACGTTGTGACCTACATCGCGATCGTGTCAGCCAATAACGAGCGCGGTGAGCTGTTGCCCGGGATGACCGCCAATGTTCGTATCGTCACCGACACACGCGAGGCCGTGTTAAAAGCGCCGAACGCCGCGTTGCGCTTCCGCCCTCCGGGCGAGGGTGCTTCGTCGGACAAGGCGAAGGCCGATGCTAAATCGACGGCATCGCAGGCGGCCGACGGCGGCGCCGCCAAGGGCAGCGCTGGGGCCGGAGGGCAGATGACTCTATTCCGCGAGCGCCTGGTTACCGAACTCAAGCTCGACGCCGAGCAGCAGCAACGACTCGACCCGATACTGGCTGAGATGCGCAACAAGATGACGGGGTTGCGCGACCTGCCGGAAGATGCGCGGGCGAAGCAAGGCGCAGCCATTCGCGCCGACATGCGCGCGCGCGTCGGGGAGGTTCTGAAGCCCGAGCAGAAGGCGCGGTACGCGGAATTGATTACTGAAATGGGGGGCCGCGCTGCCAGCGGGCAACCCTCGCGCGGACGCATCTACTTGCTTCAAGAGGGCAAGCCGCGCGGTATCGAGGTCAGGGTCGGTTTGTCCGATGGAGCCATGAGCGAAGTTTCAGGCGCGGAAGTGGCCGAGGATGCCGAAGTCGTCGTCGGTCTGCAGGGCACGCCATCATCGACCGCGCCGGCGAAAAAGGGTGGCTCACCTCGAATGCCTTTCTGATGGTGGCCACGTCCGAAGCACAGATCAGCGAGCCGCTGATTCGGGTCGTCGACCTCTGCAAGAATTATCAATTGGGCGACAACGTTGTGCATGCGCTGGCGGGCGTATCGCTCGATATTGCCGCGGCTGACTTTGTCGCGGTGATGGGTCCATCGGGTTCGGGCAAGTCGACCTTCATGAACATGATCGGATGCCTTGATCGTCCATCGTCAGGAAGTTACTGGCTGGCGGGTGAAGATGTCGCGCGCATGAATAGCGATGAGTTAGCGGCGGTTCGCAATCGCCGTATTGGTTTTGTGTTTCAGCAGTTCAATTTGCTGGCTCGAACCAGCGCATTGGAAAACGTCGAGTTGCCGCTGATGTATGCGGGAGTCGCTGCCAGTGACCGCCGCACCCGTGCGCTCGAAAAACTGGCGCAGGTTGGGCTCGCGGAGCGCGCGGATCACCAGCCGTCGCAGTTATCAGGCGGTCAGCAGCAACGCGTCGCGATCGCGCGTGCTCTGGTGAATAACCCGGCGTTGATTCTCGCCGACGAGCCCACCGGCGCGCTCGACTCGCGCACCAGCGTCGAAATCATGGCGTTGCTGCAGCAACTGAATGCCGAGGGCATGACGATCGTGGTCGTCACGCATGAACAGGATGTTGCGGGCTTCGCGTCGCGCGAAGTGCACTTTCG
>JACCYC010000237.1 GCA_013696665.1 Burkholderiaceae bacterium
GACGATCAACAGCGGTGCCAGCCATGCCAGATTGAGCGAAAAGAACTGGACCATCAGCGCGGTGCCGACATCGGCGCCAAGCATCACGGCAAGCGCAGCCGCAGTGGTGATCAATCCTTGCGATACGAACGACGATGCCAGTAATGCGGTCGCAGTCGAGCTCTGCAATAGGCCGGTCACTGCGACACCTGCCACGAAGCTGGTGCCGCGGTGGCCGACATTGCGCCGCAGGACGTGGCGCAGGCTCGCGCCATAAACCCGCAGCACCCCGCTGCGCACAATGTGCGTGCCCCAAACGAGAAGGGCGATGGCGGCCAAAAGGTTAAGCAACGTCTGCATCGATACGGCTACCAGGGCAGCGAATAGGTTTTGGTGTTGGTGAAGCTTTTCATCGCTTCGAGAACGCCTTCCTTGTATCCCAATCCGGAATCCTTGATGCCACCGAAAGGCGTCAGTTCCAGCCGGTATCCCGGGACTTCGCGCACATTCACGGTGCCCACCTGCAGCTCGGACACGAAGCGCGTGATGTAGTCAAGCCGGTTGGTGCACACCGCGGACGAAAGCCCATAGGCAGTCGAGTTACTGATCGCGATTGCTTCGTCGACCGTGTCAAAGCGAATCACCGGCGACACCGGGCCGAACGTTTCCTGTTTGACCAGCGTCATGTCTGACGTGACGTGATCGACGACGGTGGGCGAGTACAGAGCACCCGCGCGTTGGTTTCCGGCCAGAAGCTTGGCGCCTTTTGCAACAGCGTCGTTGACTCTTTGCTCGAACTGCCGGGCCGCCGGTTCGTCAATCACGGTGCCCATGTCGGTCGATGAATCGAGCGGATCGCCGTATTTCACGGCCTTCGTCTTTTCGAGCAGCAATTCGACGAACCGATCAGCGACCTGATGCTGAACCAGCATTCGCTTGACCGCGGTGCAGCGCTGACCCGAATTCTTGTACGAACCACTGGCGGCCAGCGAGGCGGCCTCTTCAAGATCCGCGTCTTCCATCACAATAATTGGATCGTTGCCGCCAAGCTCGAGCACTTGACGCTTGTAGACCGCCTTCGAAGCGATCAACTTGCCGACGGAAACGCCTCCTGTAAACGTAACCAGATCGACCTGTGGGTTCGTCACGAGCTCGTCCGCGATCTCGCGGGGATCACCGGTGACCACCGACAACATCGGTGGCGGCAGTCCTGCGTCGTACAAGATGTCGGCCAGCAGGTATGCCGCCAAGGGTGTTTTCTCGCTCGGCTTCAGCACCACTCGATTGTTGGTTGCAATTGCAGGAGCGATCTTGTGCGCGACCTGGTTGAGTGGATGGTTGAAAGGTGTGATCGCAGTGACTACGCCGAGAAGCGGCTCGCGCATCGTGTAGACCTTGCGCTTGCGTCCATGCGGCGTAATGTCACACGAGAAGACCTGGCCGTCGTCGACCAGCGCCTGATTGGCCGAAAAGACCAGCACGTCACGGGCGCGGCCGACTTCATACAGCGTGTCCTTCAAACACAGGCCGGATTCGAGCGTGATCACGCGCGCAATTTCGTCGCGACGACGCCCGATTGTTTCCGCGGCCTTGAGCAAAATTTCATAGCGCTGGTGCCGTGTCAGCGTGCTGCGAAATTTGGCGGCGATATCGATGGCGCGCCGCACGTCGTCGACTGACGCACTCGGTACCACTGCGATGACTTCGCCGGTGTAGGGAAATCGAACTTCGAAGTGACGATCGCCTGCAACTTTCTCCCCGGCGATACGCAGCGACTCGGTTCGGACAGGTAAATTCGGCGCGTTCATTCCACGTCGCTACTGCGCAAAATTCAGCGCGAGATCGAACGCGTCGAAGTTGCGCCAGCGTCGATTTACGTCGAGGCCTTCGATGCGCCGATTGATGATCAGCGGCACGCGCTGCTCCGAAACTCCGCCGTGCGAACGCAGCGGCAATTCGAGCTGCGACAGGTCGTGCCGGCTGGCACTCGTACCGAGCACGACGCTGCGTTCGGATACGACCACGATGTCGCCGATGCGATCAGGCGGCAGTTCAAAGCGCTGTGCGGCTTCGGCGCGCGGGAGTACGAGCTCAATTCCCATCTGCGCCCTCAACTGACCGATTACGCCCGCAACCGAGTCGGCTGACAGATAGATCGTTGCAAACGATCCGAGCGCACCGTGGTGCACGACGTACGGATCGGTGATCGGCAAGATGACGCGCGAGCGCTCAGCGCCGATCCATCCGTCCAGCAGGTCCTGCAGGTAGATCACGTTTGGTGTGGCATCGAGCCGCGTCTTGGCATTCATGCCGTGATCCGCCGTGACAACGAACACCGCGCCAAGCGCGTCGAGCTCGCCCAGATAGCGGTCGAACATCGCATAGAAGCGGTTCGCGTGTTGTTCCCCAGGCGCATATTTGTGCTGCACATAATCGGTCGTCGACAGATACAGCACATCGGGGCGCTGTGTCTTGATCAGCTTGACGCCGGCCGCAAGCACGAACTCCGACAGCTCTGCGCTGTACACGTCCGGCACCGGCATCCCCACCAGGGGCACGACGTCGTTGATACCGTTCTCAGCCAGTGTCACGTGATCCGCTTTCTCGGCCGAAAAGCAGATACCACGCAGCTTGTGACCCAGCAGCCGTCGCAGCTTGTCCTTGGCTGTCACCACCGCAATCGAGCGGCCAGTGTCAGCTAGCGCCGCCAGAATCGTCGGGGCGCGCAGCCACTTTGGATCATTCATCATCACTTCGGCGTTAGCTTCGACATCGAAAAGCGTATTGCCGCAGATGCCGTGCACCGATGGAGGCACACCGGTCACGATTGAAAGATTGTTCGGATTGGTGAAACTCGGGATCACGCAATCGGCGAGCAGCGCCGTGCCGTCGGATAACACGCGCTTCAGCTGCGGCATCCAGCCGCTGGCGACGGCCTGCGCGATGTAGTCCGGCTCGCAACCGTCGACGCAAATCACCACCGTCGGTTGCGTCGGACTGGCGTAGCGGCGGCCATTGACGGTAATCGCACCATTCGCACTCATCGCATCACCGCCTGACCTTGCGGCTCGCTGGCGGACGCGAGGCTTTCGTACGTTGTGATGCCTTGACCACACTGCCGTCGACAGCCCGCTGCTTGCTCTCGATTACATGGTCGTACATTGCATGTCCGGCGTGTTCCGCATCGCCCGATGCGATCGCCTTCAAGATGGCACGATGCTCGGCCGCAGAATGCGGCAGCGCATCCTGGTCACTCAGGTTGCGGCGCCGGTACAGCGCTAGCTCCTTCACGAGCTTGCGGTACATCACTGCAAGCTTTCGATTGCCCGCGAATTCGACCAGGACATCGTGAAAATGCAGGTTCAGCACGTGATAAGCGTCAGCGTTGCCGGCACGCGCGGCGACATCCATCTTTTCAACAATGCCGCGCGCAGTCTTCAGTTGCTCCGGCGTGATCGACTCGGCAAGCCTGCGACCCACGAGCTCGTCCATGGCGGCTCGCAAATCAAAAATTTCCAGGGCTTCCTCGAGCGGGATCTCGCGCACGAACACGCCGCGGTTTTTCTCCTGGCGCACCAGCCCCGCCTCTTCGAGCATTCGGAAGGCCTCGCGGATCGGCCCGCGGGAAACTCCCAAGCGCTCGGAGAGCCATGCTTCGGTAAGTTTGGATCCTGCCTTGATATCGCCTTCGAGAATCATGCGTTCGATCTCATGCTGCGCGGCGCTCGACAGCGATGCCGAGCGCAGGACCGCGATGCTTGGTGGCGGTGGTGCCAGTTGCGGTGTGGTCGCATGCACCGCCGGTGTGCTGTTGGTACGGGAACGATCGGTCATGCACCGAAGTCTAGCGGCTGCATTGTCAATTGTCGACAATCTGCAAAAAACAATTGACATCGAAAATGCGTGCTGCCTAGACTGCCAACTGTCCGTGTCACCGTTGCGTCAATTATTCGATCTACCCTGCACGGCCCGCAGCCTTGCACCGGGCCGTATCGACCAACCAGGAGAAGTCGATGAAATTTGCTTCCACTACCGCGGGCAAGCTGTTTGCGGCTGTCGCGCTTTCGTTACTCGCCGCTGGGGCTCACGCTCAGAAAACGCAGCTCAGTGTCTACACCGCGCTCGAGACCGATCAACTGAAGGCCTACAAAGAGGGATTCGAGAAAGCCAACCCTGCGATCGAAATCGTCTGGGTGCGTGATTCCACGGGGATCGTGACGGCGAAGCTGCTGGCCGAAAAAGCAAACCCGAAGGCCGATGTCGTGATGGGTGTGGCGGCAACCAGCATGGCGGTTTTCGACAACGAAGGGATGCTCGTGCCGTACGCGCCGCCGGGATTGAGCCGCATCTCTGCCCAGTATCGCGACCCCAAGAATCCACCAGCCTGGATCGGAATGGACGTCTGGGGCGCGACGATTTGCTACAACACCGCAGAGGGCGCCAAGCGCAGTATCCCGAAGCCGGAATCATGGCGCGATCTGACCAAGCCGGTCTACAAGGGGCAGGTCGTGATGCCGCACCCGGCTTCATCAGGCACCGGCTTCTTTGATGTCTCCGCCTGGCTGCAGATGTGGGGCGAAACCGATGGCTGGAAGTACATGGACGGCCTGCACGAAAACATCGCCCAGTACATGCACTCGGGTTCGCGCCCGTGCGCTGCGGCAGCCGCGGGCGAGTATGTCGTCGGCATCTCGTTCGAGTATCGCGCCAATCGTGAGAAGGCGCGTGGTGCGCCCATAGATCTGGTGTTCCCGAAAGAAGGCCTAGGATGGGATCTGGAAGCCATCGGAATTCACAAGGGGACGAAAAATTTGGCCGCCGCGCAAAAGCTCGTCGACTGGTCGATAACCGACGAAGCGATGGCGCTCTATGCAGCTAATTTCGCGATCGTAGCCGTCCCTGCCTTATCAAAGCCGCTGCCCAATGTGCCTGCCGATTACGCTGCCCGCCTGG
>JACCYC010000247.1 GCA_013696665.1 Burkholderiaceae bacterium
GTCGATTATGGCGTTTCCGTTATCGGTGGTGAAGCCCGCGCGCACTTTCGGATCACCGTACCGGGTCAGTTCGCGCAACGCATACGCGAGTGCGATTGGAAGCACTTCCACCGGCAGCGGAAATCTACCGAGGCGCTTGACGAGCTTGCTTTCGTCGGCGATGCAAATGAACGTTTCAGCGACAGCTGCCACGATCTTTTCGCGTGTCAGCGCCCCGCCACCCCCTTTGACCATGCAGAAATCCGCATCGATCTCGTCCGCACCATCGACATAGATCGACAGCGATTCAACGTTGTTCAGATCGAAAATGCGGATGCCGTGGCGTGCGAGTCGGCTCGCGGTGCGCTCGGAGCTCGCCACCGCTCCAGGGATCCGATCCTTGATCGCTAGCAGTTCGTCAATGAAGTAATCAGCGGTCGAGCCGGTACCCACACCGAGCGGCTCGCCATCCCTGACGTATCGGATCGCGGCTCGCGCGACAGCGCGCTTTAAATCGTCTTGCTTAGCCATTCGGTGCCCGCTTCTGCCCGGGCCGAATGATACGTTCAGGCTTACCGGTGTGCGGAATGCGCGGCGGCGCGTGCCATTGTCGATTGCACGATCCAGAATGCGCGCGGACGATGCTCGCAGTAGCCGCGCATTTTCTGATCCGCGAAGCGCGCCACGCGTGGCCGGAGTGCGAGATTGGTCGTGACCAACTGCGGAGAATTGTCTTCGCTCTCCACAATGTAGCCATGACCATAGGGCTTCACGACGACATTGCCGCTGATGCGCACATGGCGCGAACCGACCGTGACGATGCCGCGCTGATAAGACTGATGAATCAGGCACCCTATCACCGAGCTCTCCGCGGCTTCACCGTTGTTATGCCAGTGGAGCGGATAGCGCCCGAGACGATTCAATTGACCCATGCGCCGAAACTCGACACCCGAAAATCGGCCGGTCGATGGAGTCGTAGACGTCGCCCGGTCCGACGTGCGGGCGATTACGCAATACGCGCCCACGCTGTCGCGTTCTGAATCCGCGCAACCTTCCACTACGATATTGCGCGAAAGCAGCACCACTTTCCCGATCGAACCTGGAACGATGTGCCGCAGCGTTGCATGGCCACCGTGATGCCGGTGCCAGACCGGAGTTGCAAGCTGGACCGTCAAACAATCTGCGCCGACGTTGCCAATAATGCGTTCTTCCAGCAGGCAGTGCTGTGCTCCGGAGGCAATCGCGATGCTCTCGCCAGCACGCCAATCAACGGGCTTTGCAAGGCGTAGAGTGTTGTGACCGGGGACAGTACTGCCTCCAAGGGGGACCCACGACGTGCGAGCTTCACCATGCAGATCAATGGTCCCGCCATCTAGCGCTGCCAGAAATTTGCTGCCGAGCAATGGATGGTTCGGCGCGCGGCTCGACGCAGCCCGCGAACACAGCGTCACCTGAAGTTGGTGCTTAAACGGTTTGTCCGCGCTTCCGGCAATCAAGGAGCCACTTGCTTCGACCAGAATCCATTCGGCCGCGATGCGCACGTTTTTCCGCGCAACGATCACCCTGCCTTTAACGTGCAGCGAGCCGACGTCGATATCCTGATCGATCAGAACGGTGCGGCCTTTGGCGATCGTTACGGGCTCCCCGCGCGCAGGGCACGCGCCATCCCACGTATCGGGATCGGACCATCGTCTTGCGTCGGCGGGAACGTCATCGAAGGACACCGCGTCGGTCGAGGCGCCAGTTGCGAGGAATTCCAGAAAGCCCATCGCTCGGTGACGTTGATATGAGAAAGTACTTGAGGTTGCATAGGGTACGACGTGCCGACGACAAATCAATCGCGCACAACGCATCCGGAAGGATGAAATCTGAAAAGCCGGCCAAGCCCCGGTCAGTTAGGCGCTTGCGCAGCTCTTATTTACGCTGTGGCGGAAGGTCGGTGCAGGTCCCGTGGGCAACTTCGGCCGCCAGCCCCACTGACTCACCCAGCGTCGGATGCGGATGAATCGTCTTTCCGATGTCAACCGCGTCAGCGCCCATCTCAATAGCCAGCGCCACTTCGCTGATCAAGTCGCCTGCGTGCGTGCCCACAATGCCGCCGCCGATGATCCGGTGCGTTGCCTCGTCGAAAATCAGCTTGCTGAAGCCCTCGTCTCGGCCATTTGCAATCGCTCGACCACTCGCTTGCCACGGAAACTTTCCAACTTTGATCTTGATGCCCTCCGCCTTCGCTTCGTCTTCGGTCACTCCAGCCCATGCAATTTCAGGGTCGGTGTAGGCCACCGACGGAATGACTCTCGCATCGAAATGACTCTTCTCACCCGCCGCTGCTTCGGCCGCAACGTGTCCCTCGTGCACCGCCTTGTGCGCAAGCATTGGGTTGCCGACGATGTCGCCGATCGCAAAAATGTGCGCGACGTTGGTACGCATCTGCGCATCGACCTCGATGAATCCGCGGTCACTCACCGTTACGCCTGCTTTATCCGCACCGATGTCCTTGCCGTTTGGCACGCGCCCTGCACTGACCAGTACGAGGTCGTATAACTGAGGGCTCGATGGCGCCTGCTTGCCCTCGAAGCGCACAGAAATTCCCTCCGGACGCACTTCGACACCGACGGTCTTGGTGCCCACCATCACCGCGTCAAATCTCTTTTCGTTGTACTTCTGCCAGACGCGAACTAGATCGCGATCGGCCCCGGTCATCAGCACATCGAGCATCTCGACGACGTCAACGCGCGCGCCCAGCGTCGAATAAACCGTAGCCATTTCGAGCCCGATGATGCCGCCGCCAATCACCAGCATGCGCTTGGGCACCGCTTCCAGTTGCAGCGCACCGGTCGAATCGACGATGCGTGGATCCTCGGGAATAAATGGAAGCTTCACCGCGCTCGAGCCGGCCGCGATGATCGCCTTGGCGAAACGAATCACGGTTTTTTCCCCGCTGCCCACGCGGCCCTCGCCGGAAGTGGTTTCGACCTGAAGTCGATGCGGACCAGTGAACGTCCCGACACCACGCACCACCGTGACCTTGCGCGCCTTTGCCATCGTGTTCAGCCCACCGGTCAACTTAGCGACAACTTTCGACTTGTGGGTCCGCAACTTTTCCAAATCGAGCGTGGGTTTTCCGAATCCAACACCGATGTCTGCAAAATGCGCTGCCTCGTCGATCACCGACGCCACATGCAGCAAAGCTTTGGAGGGAATGCATCCGACGTTCAGACACACGCCGCCCAACGTTCCGTAACGCTCGACCAAGACTGTTTTCTTGCCAAGATCCGCGGCACGAAATGCCGCCGAATAACCACCGGGGCCAGCGCCGAGCACCAGCACATCGCACTCGAGATCAGGAACACTCGGATCCGTATCGATTGCAGCCGTTTCAGCAACAGCGGCAGCAGCCAGAGGTGGTGTCGCAACGAGTGCGGCGGCGGATGCAGTCGTCAGGGGCTTAGTGGGCGCAGTGGGCGCAGTGGGCGCAGTGGGCGCAGTGGGCGCGGCAGGCGCAGCGGGCGCGCCCTCCGGAGTTTGCGCTGCACTGCCGACAGTTGCTTCGAGCCGCAGAAGCGCGCTCCCGGTCGATACTTTATCGCCCAGCTTGACCCGCAACTCCTTCACGACACCGGCCGCCGATGATGGGATTTCCATCGAAGCCTTGTCGCTTTCAACAGTAATCAGCGACTGGTCTTTTGCGATCGTTTCGCCCGGCTTGACCAGCAGTTCTATGACCTCTACGTCCTTGAAGTCGCCGATGTCTGGCACTTTTACTTCGATGTCGCTCATGGCTGAGGCCCCTGCGGGTTTTCTTGCGGGTGTTGCTGCTCGGAAGCGGAGCACGTGGGGCGTGCCGGAAAACTGAAGACACGCAACGGCAGTGCTGAACTCTTATCAAACTCCGCACCCGCTCGCACCCCGATCTCAGCAACGCTGCGCGCGCTGTCGGCCTGGTCATAGGCGGAAAACATGGCGCCAAGCGCAAAGTTACGGCCCGAACCAATGCCCCAGAAGCGGTCGAAACAAAACACCTCGCGGTACGAGTACACGCCGTAGATGCCGGAAGGGTTTGCAATCAATGCAGTGATCTGCGACGACTCGTAGGGATCGGAGTCGTCTTCCTTTGGATTCAGGAAAAACTTGTCTTTCAGGATGATGTGCACACGCTGAAATGTGTTGAACACCTCCTCGCGGCTGCCGAGCCTGCATTGATCGGCCAGATACTGCATCGCGCCCGCCAGGACGACAAAATGCGCCGTGCTTCCGGCAAGGCCGATGTAGGAATCGCCGATCGAAAAAATCTTTTGATTGACTTCGTAGCCATGCGGCAGGCGCGTTTCGCCGAAGGTCACCAGCGCATCGGACGCAATCGCGATCTCTTCATTCTTCTTCACAACGACGATCGTGGTCATGCGTTCTTATCGAAGAAAGCAAACGTGCTGCTCAGAGCAGGACCCTTCTGAAATCCGCCAGGATCTTCGCCAGAAATGCATTGAATCGTCCAGCACTGGCGCCATCGACGACGCGGTGATCCCACGACAGCGACAACGGAAGCATCATGCGTGGCACGAAGGCCTTTCCATCCCAAACGGGCCGAATCTGGGAGCGGCAGACGCCGAGAATCGCGACTTCGGGCGCGTTGATGATTGGCGTGAAATACGTTCCACCGATTCCGCCCAGTGACGAAATGGAGAAAGTGCCGCCCTGCATATCGGTAGGGCCAAGCTTGCCGTCGCGCGCTTTCGCGGCCAGCAGCGCCGTCTCCTGCGCAATCTCAATGACGCCTTTCCGGTCGGCATCCTTGATGACGGGCACCATCAGCCCGTTGGGCGTGTCTGCCGCAAAGCCGATATGAAAATATTCCTTGCGGAAGATTGCGTCGCCGCTTTCGGCGTCGATCGAAGCATTGAAGTCTGGAAACTTCTTTAGTGTGGCAACGCACGCCTTGATCAGGAACGCGAGCATCGTGACCTTGA
>JACCYC010000310.1 GCA_013696665.1 Burkholderiaceae bacterium
CTGAATATCAGCTTGCTGCTCGCCTCGCGCGTGCGCTCGTTGAGCGACGAATTGCAGGCGTCGTACAGCGTGAACTAACTGCGCGCAATCCAATGACTTCTGAAGCAGCAAGAACGCCGCATCGCGCTGCGCTGCTCGCGCAACAGCTGACCACGCTATTGGGCGAAGCCGCGCCTGCTGCGATGGCTTTTTTGCAGCAGCACCTTCAGTGGCTTGAATTGGCCGGCGGTGAGGTGTTAATGGAGCAGGGTGCGCCGGGGGACTCGGCTTATCTCTGCGTCAGCGGTCGATTGCGCGTTTATGTACGCGACGGCGAGGGTGCACAGCGCATGGTGCGAGAGCTGTCACGTGGCGAGGTGATCGGCGAGATGAGCCTTTATACGGGGGAGCCGCGAACCGCGACGGTCATCGCGCTGCGAAAAACGGTTTTGGTGAAACTCGACACGCCGCATTTTGATGAACTGCTCGCTCTTAGCCCGCAGGTCTCGGTTACCTTCACACGTCAGATCATTCGCCGCCTGCAGACCGAGCATTTGCGGCTGCCTGTGCCGGCGCCGGTCACGATTGGCGTGCTACCGGTTACCGATGGCATTGCACTCGACGGTCTCGTGCGACGGTTGGCAGAGCAGCTGCGGCGCTTTGGGCGTGCGTGTGTTGTCGACGCCGCGGAAATGGACCGCGTACTGGGTGAGCCGGGGGTTGCGCTCAGCGACGATAGGGGAGCGCACACGCGCATCACTCACGCACTCGATGCGCTCGAAGCCGAGCACGATTTCGTCTTGCTGCTGGCGGAACAGGTACCTGGACCGTGGACGCGCCGCTGCGTTGACCATAGCGATGAGCTGCTCCTCGTGGCAGACTCGACGCAACCCCCTGCAGTGCATGCGATTGAACAGGAATGTCTCGCCCAACGCGCGGCGCGCAGCGAGGCGGCCGAGATTCTGCTGCTGCTGCACCCGGCCGGGCTGACGACGCCGCGCAATACCAGTGCGTGGCTCGCGCGGCGTCCGGTCACCGGCCACGTGCATATCAGGCCCAAGCTCGATCGCGATATCGCACGCCTCGCGCGGCTGCTTGCCCGCAAGGCGGTCGGTCTTGTCTTCGCCGGTGGCGGTGCTCGCGGTTTCGCGCATCTTGGAATCTGGCGTGCCTTGACGGAGCGCGGGATCGAAATCGATTGCATTGGCGGCACCAGCATCGGTGCGGTCCTCGCGGCGCTCGTTGCGGCGGACCCGCCGGTAAACAAAGCGATCGATATCGCGCGCAAGGCTTTCAGCACGAATCCGACCGGCGACTTCAACTGGTTACCGTTGATCTCGCTGATCAAGGGCCGGCGTGTGAAGGTGGCGATCGAGCGATCTATCGGTGAACTGGCCGGGGATCAAATTGCGATCGAAGATCTATGGAAGACGTATTTTTGCGTGGCGACCAATTACTCGCAGGCGCGCGAGCAGCAGGTTCGCAGCGGCCATCTCGCGCGAGCGCTGCTGGCAAGCATCGCGATCCCGGGCGCGCTGCCCCCAGTTGTGCACGACGGTGATCTGCTGTGCGACGGCGGCACTTTCAACAATTTTCCGGTCGATTTGATGCGCGACATGCGCGGCGTCGGCACCGTGATCGGCGTCGATCTCGGTGCTCGCAATCCACGCCGGATCGAATTCGACCAGGTCCCCGGTAGTTGGACGCTGCTGCGCGACCGGCTACATCCGCGCAGCAAGCGTCGCTATCGCCTGCCATCGCTGACGGCATACCTGCTGAACGTCACGATTTTGTACAGCACATCGCGGCAGCACCAGTTACGGGAGCTGACCGACATCTACTTTAATCCGCCGCTGCAGAGGGTTGGGTTGCTGCAATGGGCAAAATTCGACGCGATAGAGCAGCAGGGGTACGACCACGCCGTCGAAGTGCTGGCTGGACTCAGCGAAACGCAGCGATCGGCCCTGGGTATTGCTGCTGCGCGTTAGCCACGCGCCGTTGTATGCGACCCCGCAATTAAATGCGAACGACTTTGCCCGGATTCAGGATGTCGAGCGGGTCGAACGCGCGCTTGATGCGCGCCATCAGTTCGAGCGCATCGTCGCCGTGCTCGTCACGTAGAAAATCCATTTTGTGCATCCCGACGCCGTGCTCGCCGGTGCATGTGCCGTCCATTGCAATCGCGCGCGCAACGATCAGCTGATTCAATCTTTCGGCTTCTGCCAGCTCCTCGGGCTTCGCGGGGTCGGCCAGGATCGCGCAGTGGAAGTTGCCGTCGCCGACGTGGCCGAGGATCGGCGCCGGAAGAAACGATTGCTCGGTGTCTCGAATGGTTTCCGCAATGCATTCGGCGAGTCTTGAGATCGGCACGCATACGTCCGTTGTGAAGCTGCGGCTTCCGGGCTTGAGTTGCAGACACGCGAAATACGCGTTGTGCCGCGCTTCCCACAATCGCGTGCGGTCTTCCGGCCGCGTCGCCCATTCGAACGCGGCCGCGCCGTGCTCCTTGGCGATCTCTTCTACAAGCTTCGCCTGTTCAGCCACACCCGCAGGCGATCCATGAAACTCGAACAGCAGCAACGGCATCTCGGGCAGGCCGAGCTTGTCGCGCGCGTTGACCGCTTTTACGGTCATTGCGTCCAATAACTCGCAACGTGCGATCGGAATTCCCATTTGAATCGTCGCAATCGTCGTCTTCACTGCGTCTTCCACCGTCGGGAATGAGCACGATGCAGCGGAAACAGCTTCAGGCTGCGGATAGATTCGCAACGTGATCTCGGTAATCACGCCCAACGTACCTTCGCTGCCGACGAAGAGCCGCGTCAGGTCGTACCCTGCGCTTGATT
>JACCYC010000322.1 GCA_013696665.1 Burkholderiaceae bacterium
AAAACGGGCGGATCGTCGCAAAGGCAACCGCAATCAGCTCATGCACAAACGGAACGAATTCGCGCTGCTCCGCCGCCGACAACGGCGCGCTGTAACGTTGAATCACGCGCGCGCGGGCTTGAACAGATTTGCGCAGTCGGCGCGATCGCCCGCATCGGCCGCCGCGGGCACGCATATCGGCGCTACCTGTGCATTCAGGCGTGCGAGTGCTGCGTCATGCCGGCCGTTCTTGTTCCACGCAATCAGCCGGCCACTAAGGCGCTCCAGCGTACGTTTGCTGCGGCCCGAAAACGCGCCTGGCTCGGTTCGCAATTCGCCAACCACCTGGGCTGCCGATGTCTCTATCCGCGCCGCATCGTCGGGTGCCAGGTCGATCAGATATCGCACATACGCGCCGCCCCACTCGAGGCGCGTCGCAGGGCCAACGGCCGCTTCGTAGCCTTGTCGTGCCCAATCGATTGCAGCAAGGTTACCGGCCGGCGTCTTGCGCTTCTTGGCATTGGAGGCAAGAACCAGCATGTAGTAGTAAGGCGAATGTGAACGCTTGAGTTCGCGCGTCATCAGCGCATCCGATTCGTCGAGCAATCCGGCGCGCGCCAGCATCGAGCCGGCGCTGTAGATGACCGATTGCCGCTCAATTGGATCAACAATCTCCGTATCCACTCGCAGAGCCTGCGCCCGCACTTCGTCGAGAAGCGGCGCGGGCAGGTTGCCTTCCTTGTTTTCAACGCGCGCAACTGCGACCTTGCCGGTGGTAGCCCATATGCGACCGGCGTTACCGAGAGTGTTGTCGTTCGCGAGGCCGTCGAACGCGGTGTTCAATGTTTCGATCAACTGGGTACGTTGCGCGGACTTCGGCGTCGTAACCAATCCGACGATGTCATCGGCTGCAAACGCAAGTTGATCGTAGTGCTCACGCACCAGCTCGGGCCGCGCAAGCACGCTGTTAAAACTCGCCAGTGCGTCGGCTTTGTCGAGATTCGGTTTCGCCTCGCCCTTGGTTGTGGCAGCCGCGCCGAGCGCCTGCAGCAACAGTCGCGACGATGCCTCGCGCTGCTCCGGTGGGCAGCTTCGCGCCAACTTCAGCAACGTCGGCGCGACGTCCTTTTCGGCAACAAGCTGGCCGTCGTCTGTCCCCCACGAGTAGTACGCTAGCAGGCGCCAGTCGGCTGCGGAAAGCGACTTGCCGGCCAGCGCAGACGCCAGCAACTGGCGCGCAGACGCTCCCCCGGCCAAGCCATGGTCGAGCAGCTGCATGTACTTGGCAGGCTCAACCGAACCTTCGAGACGCGTGACTTCGTTGCCGTCCGGCGTCAGCAGCACCATCGTCGGATAGCCGCTCACATTGAAACGCTTGCCAAGGGCCTGGCCGCTGGGCGTGTCGCCATCGATGTAGACCGGCACGAACGCGCGCGACTTTGCGACAAACTCGTCGCGCGTAAAAATCGTTGCCTTGACGTGATTGCACGGTGGGCACCAGGCCGCAGTCCAGAATAAAAACACCGGTTTGTCTGCGGAGCGAGCGGTTGCAAATGCCGCGTCGATGTCGGCGATTGCGTTGGTCCTGATCCAGTTGATCGACGAAGACTGGGTTAAGGGGGCCGCTGAGATGGCCTGCGCCGCCGTCACCGTCGGTTTTTGCGCAGGAGCGTCCGCAGATTTCGTGCATGCCGATAGAGCGCTGACGCACGCAAGCGTCGCGATGGCGCGGGCCAGAACGAATTTCATATTGATCACCTTTCGCCGACGTTGCTCGCGCTTCCAGGCGAGCAAGACGCGCAGTTTATCGCCGCAAGGCGATACGTTGCGCAATCGCGAGATAGTGCTGCAGCGGTGGCGTGGCGGCGTCTTCTATCTTCCCCGCATCGTCCCACAGGCGAACGCTGACAGCGCCCGCCGCGTGCGGCTGCGCGATGAACCGGTCGGCTTCGGCGTCCGCAAAAATCCCACCCTGCAATTCGAGGCTGCGCTTCGAATCGGCTGACAAATTTGCCCAATACTGCGCGCCGTTGATGGTGCCGTCACCGCGAGCGCATAGATACCGCTTGGCGTCGACGTGCAGTCGAATTGGCTGCAGTACCGCTTCATCGAACAGCCCGCGCAAAAAGGGTAGTGCAACGTACTCGTGTCGGTCATCGATACCACGCAACGTCGGTGTTTCGCCCTGGTCGTTGACCATGTGACCGAGGTCGTGCAGCAAGGCCGCAACGATAAGCGCTGCATCGGCGCCGCTTTGCTCGGCGCGTTCCGCCGATTGAAGTGCGTGCTGCAGCTGCGTCACTGGCTCGCCCGCGTACATGCGCGCGCCGTGAGCGTTAAATAGCGGCTCGAGGTCGTCCAGCTTCAGCGCCATGCTGCGTCTATGTCGCGGTCGGCTGCTCGGTATTGAACAAGCCTGCCGGTTCGCTGATGACACGCGTCTTTGCCAGCACGCCGGCTGATTCCAGAATCGGATACGAGACCGAGCAGATCAGCGAATTAATGCGTTTGAAATCGGACAACAGATCCAGGTGCAGCGAGCTCGTCTCGACCGATTGCTGCGTGTTCTCGAAAAGTCGCCGCAGGTGGTGGTCTGCGTACCGCAACTCCAGCTCGCGGAAGGCGACTTTCTCGGCGATCAGTTGCTGCGCCGACTTCAGGTCACCATTTAGAAATACCGCGACTGAAAGCTGCAGGTTGGAGTTCAGCCGAGCGTGCAGGTCCACGATCTCGACCATGCCTGCTTCCGAGAACGAAAGGCTGTGCTGAATCTTTCGTTGCGCGATATCTAGCAGCAGGCGCTCGATGATGTCGCCTATATGCTCGAGGTTGATCGTGAATTGAATGATCTCGGTCCAGCGGCGCGCCTCGTTTGCCTCGAGAGCTTCGCGACTGACCTGCGCCAGATAGCGCTTGATCGCCGAATACAGCCGGTCGATTTCATCATCCTTGCGCCGCAGCGCTTCCGCAAAGGCCAGGTTGTTCGTCTTCAGCACGGTTATCAGGCCGGTCAGCATCTCGTGCACGATGTCGGCCAATCGAATGGTCTCGCGCGCCGCGTTGCCAAGCGCAAGCGCTGGCGTGCCCAGCGCTATCGGGTCCAGGTATTTCGGCTGGCCAACGAGGTCTGTGACCGGCGGCGCAGGCAGCCAGCGCTCGGCGATCGACGCAAAGCGTTCGGTGAATCGAATGAAAACAAGTGCAAGCGCGAGGTTGAACAACAGGTGAAACTGCACGACCAATTGTTGCGGGTCATCCTGCAACTGCAGCAGATAAGGAGTGACCAACGGCAACGCAAGCACGGCGAGCGCAACACCGGCAGCCTTGAACAGAAAATTTCCAAGCGGCACGCGGCGCGCTACCGCGTCGGCCTTCCAGGTCGTCAACAGTGCGAGCAAACCGCTGCCGAGATTGGCCCCGAGCACGATTGGAAGCGCCACGTGGATCGGCAGTACATGCGTAGCCGACAGCGTCGCTACCAGCAGTACGACGGCGAGGCTCGAATAGGAAACGACGACGAGCAACGCGCCGATCAGCACATCGAGCAACAAGTCACCGGAAAGCTGAGCGAACATGACTCGAACGCCCGATGCTTGCGTCAACGGTGCGGTGGCCGATGTCACCATCTGCAGCGCCAGGATCATCACGCCAAGGCCCAGCACGATCTTGCCGATCTGTCCGGCGCGCTCGTTCTTCTTTGACAGGTACACAACGACGCCCGCGACGATCAACAGCGGTGCCAGCCATGCCAGATTGAGCGAAAAGAACTGGACCATCAGCGCGGTGCCGACATCGGCGCCAAGCATCACGGCAAGCGCAGCCGCAGTGGTGATCAATCCTTGCGATACG
>JACCYC010000110.1 GCA_013696665.1 Burkholderiaceae bacterium
GGCGTCGATGTGCTGGTCAACAACGCGGGGCGCTCGATCCGCCGAGGAATTGAGTCCAGCCAGGAGCGCTTTCATGACTTCGAGCGGACCATGCAGCTCAACTACTTCGGGTGCCTGCGCATCACCATGGGTTTATTGCCCGGAATGGCTGCTCGGCGCAAGGGTCACGTCGTAAACATCTCATCAATCGGCGTGCTGACGAATGCACCGCGCTTTTCGGCGTACGTTGCTTCGAAGGCTGCGCTCGATGCCTGGACCCGGTGCGCCGCATCTGAATACCTCGACGTGGGCGTCACATTCACCACGATCAACATGCCGCTGGTACGAACGCCGATGATTGCGCCTACCAAGATTTATCAGAACGTCCCCACGCTGTCGCCCGAAGAAGCCGCAGACATGATCGTGCAGGCGATCGTCTACAAGCCGGTTCGAATTGCAACGCGGCTGGGTGTGTTTGGCCAGTTGCTGCATGCGGCTGCGCCGCGCGTGGCGCAGATTGTGATGAACACAACCTTCAGGATGTTTCCTGACTCGGACGTGTCACGCGGCGCGAAGGAAGGGGAAAAAAGCAAGGCGACCGCGGACCAGATTGCCTACGCGAATCTGATGCGGGGAATTCACTTTTAGCCGAATTGACGTCACCCTTGCGCGGGCGCAATTCTGGTTGCATTAAATGCCGAACTGATTTTTGCGGGCGCGACAGACGCAACGGGGCGCTCGACAGCTTGTATCAGGCGCGCGAGCACCTCTGAGTGGGTCGTCATCGCAAGATGCCCAATTTTCTCGAACCAAACAGCTTCTGCGCATGCGAGCACCTGGCTGTCCCGCGGGATGATCAGATTATCGTGCTGGCTTGCGAAGCAGATAAATTCAACTTGCTCCTCGCTCTTGGCAAGTCCTCGCACATAGTCGCAGTCGCGGCGCATCTGCTGCGTGTTGGCGCCTTGCGCAAAGCGCGCGAACACAGTTCCATGGTGCGGGGTATCGATCGTGATCACCTTCTCGACTACGTCGGTTCCGTGCGCGCGCAAGAAAGCACGCGCCGCCAGGCCGCCCATGCTGTGACAAACCAGCGTGACTCGCTCCGCACCGCTCGCCGCGCGCAACAGCGCGACTGCCTCGGCAATACACACCGCGTAGTCGTCGATCGGCGCGAACGCGGGCTCGAGATTGACAGTTGCAATGTTCCATGTGCGCGGCAGGCCCTGCAGCACCCAGGATCGCCAGGTGGCGCGATTGCACATATAGCCGTGGATTAGCAAGACCGCCGGCCGCCCCGGGTCGGCAACGATCGATCTTTCTGCAAAGGCCGAGCGCCAGGGCTGGTCGATGTTGAACACGGCGAACGACCGCCACGACTCCGTCAGCCACATCGCCGCCGCATCGACGGTACCCAGGCGGCTTGTGGGACGCCGATCCACTATCGAACCGACCAGAAACTCGATTCCAAGGGGCAGGGCGTGCATGGCGACTGGCACGGTCAGACCGGCAGCGACCGCGATAACGGGTTGCACGCCCAGATTGATCAGCCAAACGGTGAACACCGTAGCGAGCACGATGACCAGCAGCGAAGTGACGCGCAGAAGGCGGCCGACCATGTCAGCTGCGCTGCCTGGGCGAAAGGTCGCTATCAATATCCACATAAGCCCACTGGCGTGTCGTGAACGGGTGGCGCCGGTAGCCCAGCAGCCAGGGTTGCGCCAGGTCCTGTTGAATGCGGTGCAGATGAAACTTGTACGGCATGTAAGCCACCAGGAGTCGCGACGCGTCCCGCATCGCAGCCAGACGCTCAGGCCCATCGGGCAACACCCGTTGGCGCTCGTAGAGCTGGTCGTAAGCCTTCAGAACCAACCGCGCATCGTTTGCCGAACCGGCATTCGGGCCGTACGCCAGCGCAAAAAATAAATCGCTGTCGGGCTCACCTGCCTGCCACGCAAAATTCCACATCATCAAAGTTCCGGCCAACGATTGTTTGAGCAACTCGGGCCATTGTGCAACCCGAAATTCCATCTTGAGTCCGATGGCTGTCATGTAGCGGCGCCACTGTTCGCTCTGGCGGCGATCGACTTCCGATGGCGACGTAGCCTTCTCGAGCACCAGCGGCGAACCGTCCGGCTGCTCGCGCCAGCCGTCGCCGTCGCGGTCGATATAGCCATACGTATCGAGCAGCGCCTTCGCTTTGGTGGGCTGTACTCCGACATGCCAGTGCGCCATTGCGGGTCGTAGCCGAACGTGCCCGGGACGATCGGCGACTGCGCTACGACGCCGTTGCCCTTGAATATCTGGCGGATGTAGTCCTCTCCGTCGAAGCCGAGGCTGATCGCGCGGCGCAGCGCCACTTTTTCCGGCGTGTAGCCGCCGACCAGCGGATGCTCCATGTTGAAGTAGCTCATCGCGAGATCCGCCA
>JACCYC010000348.1 GCA_013696665.1 Burkholderiaceae bacterium
GTGCCGACCTGTTTGCCCACTACAGCGGCATCAAGGCCAAGGGGTTTCGAACGCTTGCCGAAAACCAAAAGGTCGAATACCAGGTGCAACAGGGTCAAAAAGGCCCGCAGGCAGTCGAGATCGACATCGTCGCTTAGCAGCGCTTTAAACCATGTCTTGCCCGCGCAACGCGGGCTTTTTTGTGCGATCCGGCGCGGTTAGGCCTGTCCGTTCTTCCGCACTGCCGCAAGACGGGGGTAGGCGGCCGGCTAGAATCCCTGGCTCAGTCTTTGCAACAGAAGTCGAGCCTCGCTTACGACGAGGCGACCGCTAAGGAGGCAGGTAATGAGCGCTGTGCTCGCCGGAGCGGCAACCGCTCCTTTGTACGTAAGGAATAAAAAGCTCAAATCCTGGGTTGAGGAGATTGCTCAACTCACACAGCCCGATCGTGTGGAGTGGTGTGACGGTTCGCAGCAAGAGTACGAGCGGTTGTGCGACCAGCTGGTTGCCGCCGGCACGTTCCTTCGGCTGAACGCGGCCAAGCGGCCCGGGAGCTTTCTCGCTCGGTCCGATCCGCTGGACGTGGCCCGGGTCGAAGACCGCACGTTTATCTGCAGCGAAACCAGCGACGACGCGGGCCCGACCAACAACTGGGTTGCGCCGAACGAGATGCGCGCAACGTTGAACCGGCTCTTTGCCGGCTCGATGCGTGGGCGCACGATGTACGTCATTCCGTTTTCGATGGGGCCGTTGGGGAGTCGCATCTCGCAGCTCGGAGTCGAGATCTCCGATAGCGCCTACGTCGTCGTCAACATGCGCATCATGACTCGCATGGGCCGCGCGGTCATCGAGGCGCTCGGGCCCGAGGGTGAGTTCATTCCTTGCGTGCATTCGGTCGGCAAGCCCCTCATTGGCAGCGGAAAGCGCGTTGAGAAGGACGTAGCGTGGCCATGCAATCCAACCAAGTACATCGTTCATTTTCCGCAGACGAGGGAAATCTGGTCGTTCGGGTCGGGCTATGGCGGCAATGCCCTGTTGGGCAAAAAATGCCTGGCGCTGCGGATTGCTTCGACGATGGCCCGCGACGATGCGAAGGCCGATGGCATGGGTTGGCTCGCCGAGCACATGTTGATCCTCGGCGTTACGTCGCCTGCAGGGAAGAAATATCACATCGCCGCAGCGTTCCCTTCCGCTTGTGGCAAGACAAATTTTGCGATGCTGATTCCGCCGCCGGCGTTTTCAGGCTGGACCGTGACGACCGTCGGTGAGGACATTGCATGGATCAAGCCGGGCGAAGACGGGCGGCTGTACGCGATCAATCCGGAAGCAGGGTTTTTCGGCGTCGCTCCCGGTACGTCCGAAATGACCAATCGCAACGCGATGGCGACGTTGCGCGAAGACGTGATTTTTACCAACGTAGCATTGACCGATGACGGCGACGTATGGTGGGAGGGCATGGGCCCGGCGCCTAAGCATTTGATCGACTGGCAGGGCAACGATTGGACGCCGGAAGCAGGGCGCAACGCGGCGCATCCGAACGCGCGTTTCACGGTGGCGGCGGCCCAGTGTCCGGCGATTGACGACGATTGGGACAACCCGAAGGGTGTGCCGCTCGACGCCTTCTTGTTTGGAGGCCGCCGTTCGACCACCGTTCCGCTGGTCACCGAAGCACGCAGCTGGGCCGAAGGCGTGTACATGGCTGCCACGATGGGTTCTGAAACCACGGCTGCGCAAGCCGGCGCGCAGGGCGTGCTACGCCGCGACCCGTTCGCGATGCTGCCGTTTTGTGGCTACCACATGGGAGATTATTTCGGCCATTGGCTTGCGTTGGGCGCGAAGCTCGCTGCCGGTGGCGTCGAGCCGCCGAAGATTTTTACGGTCAACTGGTTCCGCACAGATGAAAACGGCAAGTTCATCTGGCCGGGCTTCGGCGAAAACATGCGCGTGCTGGAGTGGATTGTTGATCGGGTCAACGGCGAGGCTGCCGGTATCGAACATGCATTCGGGATTTCTCCGCGGTATGAAGACGTAACCTGGGATGGGCTCGACTTTCCACACGCGAAGTTCGACGCAATCACATCCATTGACGCCGACGATTGGCGCGAGGAAATCAGGTTGCACGCCGATTTGTTCGGCACCCTGCAGGCGCGGTTACCGCTTGAGTTTGCGCATATCCAGCAACGCTTCGAGCGCCGCATGGCAGGCGGCTAGGCAAACTCAGTGTTTGAATAACGAACGGCCGACTTTCAAACGAGGGGCAACTTTAGGCAACGGCCGACTTCAAGCGACGGCTCATCTTTTGGAGGGTCGTTGGCCCCCGTACAAGCTCGGGGATCGTCCGCCTTGCACGCCCTTTGCTTTTTGAAGATACTGCGCTCCCGTGAACCAGACTGACGTCATTCTCGAAACCCGTGGCCTGACGAAGGAGTTCAAGGGCTTCATTGCCGTCGACAACGTCAGTCTGAAGGTCCGGCGCGGGTCGATCCATGCGTTAATCGGCCCCAACGGTGCCGGCAAGACCACCTGCTTCAACCTGCTGACCAAGTTTCTGACACCTACGCGCGGCCAGATTTTCTTCAACGGGACCGATATCACGCGCGACTCGCCCGAACACATCGCGCGTCGCGGCATCGTTCGCTCGTATCAGATCTCGTCGGTGTTTCCGCACCTAACCGTGCTGGAAAATGTGCGCGTGGCGCTGCAGCGCGCGACCGATCTGTCGTTTCAATTCTGGCGCAGCGAAAAAGTGCTCGAATCGATGAACGCGCGCGCGCTCGACCTGCTCAACCAGGTTGATCTCGGCTCGTTCGCTCAGGTGGAAACCGTGTCGCTGCCGTACGGCCGCAAGCGCGCGCTCGAAATCGCCACCACGCTTGCCACCGAACCCGAGCTGATGCTACTCGACGAGCCAACGCAGGGCGTGGGTCACGAAGACGTGGCGCGCGTCACCGAGCTGATCAAGCGCGTTGCCGTCGGGCGCACGGTGTTGATGGTTGAGCACAACATGAACGTAGTGGCCGGCATCTCGGACCAGATCA
>JACCYC010000362.1 GCA_013696665.1 Burkholderiaceae bacterium
GCGGCGATGGGCCTGATGCCACGTGCGACCGGCCAACTGCTGCTCAACGGAATCGACATCACTCGGCTGGCCCCGTTTCAGCGCGCCCGGCGGGGACTCGGGTACGTACCGGAAGACCGGCGAATATTCACCGACCTGACCGTTGCGGAGAACTTGCGAGTTGTCGCACGGCAAACCAGTGGCGGTTTTTCCGAGCGTGATCTGCTCGACCTGTTTCCGAACCTGGCTGAAATGCTCCAGCGGCGCGCGAGTGAAATGAGTGGAGGCGAGCAACAGATGCTTTCGGTTGCGCGAACGCTTGCAGCAAACCCCGCCGTAGTGTTGCTCGATGAGCCCTCGGAAGGCATTGCGCCCATGGTCGTCGCCAAGATGCGCGAGGCGGTGCTGGCGATGAAGGCGCGGGGCGTAGCAGCGCTCGTTTCCGAACAGAACGTGCGTTTCGTCGCGGCGATCGCGGATCGCGCTCTGTTGATTGAGCAGGGACGTATCGTCGGTGAGGCATCACGCGGCGAACTTGCGGCGCCAAGCGATAGTGTGCGCAAAGTGCTGGCGCTCGGTAGGCCGCCCAACAATCCGCAACAGGGTGCACCTACAATCGACCGATGATCATCACCTCACTGCTCGACACCGACCTGTACAAGTTCACAATGATGCAGGTGGTGCTGCACCATTTTCCGGGCGCAAACGTTGAGTACCGGTTCAAGTGCCGCAACCCCGGCATCGATTTGGTGCCGCACATTGGTGCAATCAACGAGCAAATCGAGGCGCTGTGTGCATTGCGATTCCACGAGGCCGAGCTTGCCTATTTGCGCGGGCTGCGCTTCATCAAGAGCGATTACGTCGACTTCCTTGGCTTGTTTCAGCTCAACACCAAGTACATCTCGGTGTCGCCGTCGGCCCATGGCAACGGCGAGATTGACATTGTCATTCGCGGGCCGTGGCTGCATACCATCCTGTTTGAAGTTCCGGTGCTTTCGATCGTCAACGAGCTGTACTTTCGCGCGCTCCGGAAAGAGGGCGATCTTGACGAGGGCCGGCAGCGCCTTCGAAACAAGATCGCACTGCTCAATGGCGACGCGAGCCTCAGCGGCGTACGGATTGCCGATTACGGAACGAGGCGCCGCTTCTCGCGTGAGTGGCACGAAGAGGTCTTGCTGCAGTTGAAAAACGATCTTGGCGACAAGCTCGCAGGCACCAGCAACGTCATGTACGCCGCGATGCATGGGATGACCCCGCTTGGAACGATGGCGCATGAGTATTTGCAGGCATGTCAGGCACTGGGTCCGCGTCTGCGAGATTCACAGACATTTGGTTTCGAAATGTGGGCGCGCGAGTATCGCGGTGACTTGGGCATTGCGCTATCGGATGTCTACGGCATGGACGCCTTCTTGCGTGATTTCGACATGTACTTCTGCAAGCTATTCGATGGCGCCCGTCACGATTCCGGCGAGCCGATCGCATGGGGTGAGCGTTTGATTGCTCACTATGAACGCAACCGCGTGGACCCAAAGACCAAGACGCTGGTGTTTTCCGATTCGCTTACGATTCCCAAAGTGATCGAGCTTTATCAGCGCTTTCGCCATCGGGCGAGAAGTGCTTTTGGAGTTGGTACCAACCTGACCAACGATGTAGGCCACACGCCGCTGCAGATCGTGATCAAGATGGTCCGCTGCAACGGACAGCCCGTGGCCAAGCTATCGGACTCGCCCGACAAGAATCTGTGCGACGACGTCGCGTACCTGGCTTACCTGCGTCAGGTGTTCCAGATTCGGTCTCCGGCAGCCGCACCGGAAGCGGCTGCATGAACGCACTGCGTACGTCTAAGCGCGCGGACGCGCTCGGCACTGAGAATGCCTTCGTGGTGCTGGCGGAGGTCAACCGGCTGATCGCCGAGGGACGAGACATCGTTTCGTTTTGCATTGGCCAGCCCGACTTCCCCACTCCCATACACGTGCAGGATGCCGCGATTGCGGCCGTGCGAGGCGGCAAGCACGGTTACACGCCGTCGGCTGGAATCGACCCATTGCGAGCCGCCGCAGCGGAATCGATGGGCAGCTTGCGCGGACTTTCCATCACCGCAGACGAGGTCGTCATTGGCGCGGGCGCGAAGCCGTTTATCGGTTACACGATTGCATCGGTCACCGATTACGGCGCGGGCGACGAGGTTATCTTTCCTGTTCCCGGATTTCCAATTTACGAGTCGCAGGTTATTGCCAACGGCGCAGTCCCTGTCGGGCTGCCCCTATCGGAGTCGCGGGGCTTTGCTTTCGATCCCGCTGAACTCGCGGCGCGCATCACCGCCAGGACGCGCCTGCTGATTCTGAATACTCCGCACAACCCAACGGGTGGTTTGTTGTCACGTTCGGATCTCGAAGCGATCGCGAGCGTGCTGCGTGAGCATCCGCAGGTCTGGATTTATGCTGACGAGATCTACAGCAGATTGGTTTACGAAGGCGCGTTTGCCTCGATCGCAGCAATTGCGGGAATGCGCGAACGCACGATCATTTCGGATGGCGCCTCAAAGACCTACGCGATGACCGGTTGGCGCATCGGATTCGTCGCGAACAAACTGCTGGCGCCTGTTTTTACGCGCTGGATAACGAACACCGAGTCGTGCGCATCGCAGATCAGCCAGTGGGCGGCACTGGCGGCGCTAACCGGCTCGCAGCGCGACTCGGAATTGATGAAACAGCGGTTTCATCAGCGGCGCGACCTGATCGTGCGCTTGTTGAACGAAGTGCCCGGGTTTCGCTGCGCGGCGCCGGGCGGCGCATTTTATGTATGGCCCAACGTCACCGAAGCGTGCGAAATCGTTGGTGCTGCGGATTCGGAGGAGCTTCGCCTCCGCCTGCTGCAGCAGGCGGGCGTCGCGGTGCTTTCGGATATCCATTTTGGACCGCGTGTCGAAAAGGACGGGCAGCACATCCGGTTCTCCTATGCCGCAAGTGACGCCGCGATCGAGGAAGGGGTTCGTCGAATCACCGCGTTCATGCAGAAGGCACGCCGATGAGCCTCGTCGCGCGCCGCCGCGCACATCCGCATCCACGGCACTCTTTTCACAATAGGCACAACCTATGACAGCTGCAAGCAAGCGCGTCGTCGTCACTCGACGCATCTTTCCCGAACTTGTCGCCGACTTGAAGCGGGAATTCGACGTTGTCGACAACGAGAAAGATATTGGTTGGAATCCGAGCGAACTCGCTGCAGCGTTGAAAGACGCGGACGGTGCGTTGATTACGGCCGGAGAGCGCGTCGATGACACGCTGCTCGAACAGTGCGAACGCCTGAAGATCGTCGCGAATGTAGCCGTTGGATACAACAACATTGATGTGGACGCGTGTACGAGGCACGGAGTATTGGCGACCAACACGCCAGATGTTCTGAATGAGGCGACAGCGGACCATGCCTGGGCGCTGCTGCTGGCAGCGGCACGCAGGGTTGGCGAGTCGGAGCGTTGGCTTCGCACAGGGCAATGGCAACGCTGGGCTTTCGAGA
Source organism: Burkholderiaceae bacterium (assembly GCA_013696665.1). Taxonomy (GTDB): domain Bacteria; phylum Pseudomonadota; class Gammaproteobacteria; order Burkholderiales; family Burkholderiaceae_F; genus JACCZX01. The sequence continues at coordinate 3,496 of JACCYC010000362.1, forward strand.
TGTTTCCCGGAGCAGAGATCAGCGGCACAACCCTAGGCGTCCTCGGCCTGGGACGAATCGGTCGGGCGATCGCGCGGCGGGCCAGTGGCTTCGCAATGAAAGTGATCTATCACAATCGTTCGCGCCTGGCACCTGACGATGAAGGAGGGGCGCGCTATGTGGATTTCGAAACGCTGCTGCGCGAATCCGACCATTTGGTGCTCGTGCTGCCATATTCGGCCGCGGTCCATCACATCATCGGTGCGGCGCAGTTGTCGCAGATGAAACCCAGTGCGACTCTGGTGAACATTGCGCGGGGTGGCGTTGTCGATGACAGCGCGCTGGTCGAAGCGTTGCGCACGCGTCAGATCGCGGCAGCTGGACTCGATGTCTTCGAGAACGAGCCAAAGCTGAATCCGGACTTGTTGAAACTCGACAACATTGTGCTCACTCCACATATTGCTTCAAGCACTCGGGCGACGCGCACAGCGATGGCTTTGCTGGCGATCGCAAATGTACGGGCGGCGTTGGCCGGCGAGCGCCCGCCATCACTGCTGAATCCCGACGCGCTCGCCCAACGGCGCTAAGGGGGGGAATCGAATGTCCGACATCAAACTCGTACGATCACACTCGATGCCGATTGCCAAAGCGCGGGCGTTGGCCGAGAAGGCGGCGGCGTCACTGGCGGCCGAATATGACCTCGCACACGAGTGGCATGGCAACTCGCTGCACTTCCATCGCTCCGGCGTCGACGGCCAGATGCACGTCACGGCCTCGGAAATTCAGCTCGACGTAAAGCTTGGATTCCTGCTGCGTGCGTTCAAGGGAAAACTGCTGCAGCACATCGAGCGCGAACTCGATCAGTTCTTGCCTGCCAAGCAGGTGCGAGCGCCCGCAAAAAAAACACCGAAGACAACGGCGCGCGGGAGCTAGCGCCAGGCGCGCCGCGGCGCGGATTGCTCAGTCCTTCAGGTCTTCTATCAGCGAAACATATTGCTTCATCGCATCATCGGCGGTCGTTCCTTTGACCTCGTTCCATGCGTCCCATTTGGCGCGGCCCACCATGTCGGTGAAGCCGGGGCGCATACCACTCGCGTCTCCGCTGGTTGCTTGCTTGTACAAGGCGTACATTTTCAACATGGTTTGATTGTCGGGCCGATCCGGCAAATTCTTTGAGTCGGCAACGGCCGTTTCAAACTGAGCTTTCAAATCGCTCATAGTTCTCCCTGTTAATGATTTTGGATTGGCCCGACTATTATGCAGCGGGCCAAAAATGGTGCGGAGGGACGATGGGCGCGCGCGAACGGATGTCCGCTGTTGATACCGCGTGGCTGCGCATGGACTCCAACAAGAATCTGATGATGATTGTTGGCGTTTACGAATTTGATGGCACCGTCGACGTCGTACGCCTGCGCCAATCGATCGAGTCGCGGCTCCTGGCGCACCGGCGCTTTCGCAGCCGCGTGGTGCGCGAACTTGGCGGCTGTTATTGGGAAGGGCTCGATGATTTCAATTTGGACGATCATCTTGTCGAGATGCGGTTGCGCGGTCGCGGAACCGCGGTCGATCTGAAAAAGCTTGTCGGCGCGCTTGCATCCCAGCGGCTCGACGCAGCGAAGCCGCTCTGGCAAATGCACTTGATCAGTAACTATGACGGCGGCCATGCCCTGGTCGTCCGGATTCATCATTGCATCGCCGATGGCATCGCACTGATCGGCGTGTTGCTCGCGTTGACTACAGATCAAGATGACGAAGCGCATAAGTCGCGCGCGAAATCGCGCTCCAGCGGCGCGTTTAGTGCGGGCCTGGGATCGCTGACAGCGATGGCTGTCAAAACAATCGAGTCCACGGGCGATGTCGCGAGCAACGTGCTGCGCGGGTACGCTGCAATGATCGATACCCGAGGAGCACTGGCGGAAGCCGCGCTTCGCTACGCAACCGTCGCTGCGCGTGTGGCGTCAGATGCCGCCGCGATCGCCTTGATGTCGCGCGACAGCTCTACCAGTCTGAAGGGGCATCCATCGGGAGACAAGGTGGTCGCGTGGAACGCACCGATTCCGGTGGACGACGTCAAGGCAGTAGCAAAAGCGCTCGGTTGTTCGGTCAACGATGTTCTACTTTCGTGTGTGACCGGTGCGATTCGCTCGTACCTGGAAAGCCGCGGTGAGCGGGTCGACGGTTGCGAATTTCGTGCAATGGTCCCAGTGAACCTGCGCGAGCCGCATCAGTGGAAGGAGCTTGGAAATAAATTTGGTCTCGTGCCCGTGCTCCTTCCGGTAGGGGAGGAAAATCCAATCGCGCGGGTGTTTGAAGTGCAGCGCCGGATGCTTGCGCTCAAGAGCGGATACACAGCCGTTTTATCGATGGGGTTATTGAGCGCGGTGGGTCTTGCGCCAGGCGTAATGCAATCGCCCGCCCTGGGTTTTTTGACGCGTAAGGCCAGCGCGGTGATGACAAACGTGCCAGGGCCATCCAAGGCTCTCTACCTCGCCGGTGCGCGGATCAAGCGGCTGATGTTTTGGGTCCCGCAGTCCGGAGATATTGGCGTAGGTGTATCAATCCTGTCATACGACGGCGGCGTCCAATTCGGATTGATTACCGACCGCAATCTGTGCGCGGACCCGCAGCGGGTCATCGACCGCTTCCAACCTGAGTTTGAAATGCTCGCCGTCGCACTATGCATGTTGCCGTGGGATCAGGCGATCGATGCCGACGACGCCCGAAACTGGCTCTTCTCGCCTGCCGCCGCGAACGTCCGCGCCAGGCCCGATCGAACGAAAAGGAACACGCGAATGCGGTAAAAAAGATCGACGCAATTCGACGGAACAGGTCAAAATTGCGCAGCCGTACGTCGGTGTAGTGCGGCCTGGACTCACAAAAGGACGCGACCATGCGCAACATTGTTTCTGCCAGCCTGTTTGCCCCCATGGCTTTGGTTGCAGCGTTCGCCTCCGCCGCGCCGCCGCCGGCACCTGCCTCGATGACAAGAGTGATGGTGGTCGCTGACACCTCGGACGAGAGCTCGGATCTACTGACCGTCGCGGTTGCCGGCACACCGCTGCAGAAGACGCTCGGCGGCCGCGTCGTGGTGGTGCCCATGCGCGATATGTTCGACGCGATGCGTGCCACGCGGACCGGTGAATACGACGTCATTGTCGGTCCGGCTCACGTTGCAGCCTCGGCACTAGTGCACAGCTACGAACTGATTGGCTCAACAGCGGGTCAGGCGAAGTACGTCATGGTCGGGTCGCCAAGCGTGAAGTCGCTGGCGGACCTCAAGGGCAAGCGCGCCTATTTCCCGGCGCAGGATTCGTTGCGCAGTTATGTGGCGCGCGGCTTGTTACAAGAGGAAAAAATGACTCCTCGTTCGCTGAAGCAGGTCACTTATGGCCAGACGAGTGGGG
>JACCYC010000385.1 GCA_013696665.1 Burkholderiaceae bacterium
GACAGGAAGAAGAATGCTAGACGAACGCGCGCGTCAACTCCTCAAATCGCTGATTGAGCGTTATATCGCCGACGGTCAGCCCGTGGGTTCACGTGCGCTTTCGCGTATCTCCGGTCTTGAGCTGTCGCCAGCCACGGTTCGCAACGTAATGGCTGATCTCGAGGAGATGGGCTTTGTAGCGAGCCCGCATACGTCGGCGGGCCGGGTGCCGACACCGCGCGGATATCGGCTCTTTGTCGATTCGCTGCTCACGGTAACGCCGCTCGAGCTGCAGCAGACGCAGATCATGCAGGGCCAGTTGCAGGTGGGTGACCCTGCGCGTGCGATGCACTCCGCCGCGGGGCTATTGTCGAGCCTGTCGCATTTCGCAGGCGTGGTGCTGACACCGCGCCGTACTTCGAGCTTCAAGCAGGTCGAGTTCGTGCGTCTGTCCGATCGGCGCGTGTTGCTGATTATTGTGACGCCGGAAGGCGATGTACAAAATCGGGTGCTCGTAAGCGACTCTTCTTATTCGCAAGCGCAGTTGGTCGAAGCGGCCAACATTTTGAATGAACACTTCGCTGGCCTGTCGTTCAGCGATGCCCGAGCCCGGTTGCACGGTGAGTTGCGGCAGCTTGGGGCCGACATCACACAGTTGCTTCAAGCGGCGGTGCAGGCTGGCAGCGATGCGGCGGAGGAGTCGGACGCGGTTGTGATTTCCGGTGAGCGCAACCTGCTCGGGCTGACGGATCTTGCGACCGATATGGGCAAGCTTCGCAGAATGTTCGACTTGTTCGACCACAAGACTCGCCTGATACAACTGCTCGATGTATCGATCGGCGCACACGGCGTTCAGATCTATATCGGTGGCGAATCGCAAACTGTCCCTCTCGATGATCTCAGCATGGTGATCGCTCCCTACGAGGTCGACGGCAAGGTCGTTGGCACGCTCGGTGTGATCGGGCCCACGCGGATGGCATACGAGCGCGTGATTCCGATTGTCGATATCACGGCGAAACTTCTGTCGAACGCACTTTCGCAGGCGTGACTTGCCGACACAGTTGGAAACATGTCGTTGGTAACAGAGCCCGCCTACGCGCACGGCACGCCCAGCAGGACCGCCGTACTGCTGGTCAACCTGGGTACGCCGGCCGCCCCGGACAGTCGTTCGGTGCGGCGCTTCCTGCGCGAGTTTTTGAGCGATCCCCGGGTGGTGGAAATTCCGCGATTTCTCTGGGCACCGATTCTGTACGGGCTGATATTGCCGTTTCGCTCGCGCAAGAGTGCTGCCAAGTATCAGGCGATCTGGAGTGAGCGCGGATCGCCGTTGATGTTCTACAGCGAGCAGCAGGCGCTTCTACTACGCGGCTATCTCGGACAACGCGGCGTTGACATTGACGTTGCGCTGGCCATGCGATACGGAGAGCCTTCGGTGGCATCGGTACTGCGCCGGCTTCGCGCCTGTCACACTGACCGCATCCTCGTGCTGCCAATGTATCCGCAGTATTCCGCTACCACCACCGCCAGCGTGTTCGACGCCGTCGCTGATGAGTTACAGACAATGCGCAACGTGCCAGCGATGCGATGGGTCAAAAATTTTCACGATGATCCGGGTTACATCGGCGCGTTGCGGCGTTCTGTGCAGGATCACTGGAGCAAATTCGGGCGACTCGAGAAAGGCGACAAACTGGTAATCAGCTTTCACGGCATACCCAAGCGGTCGCTGATGCTTGGCGATCCCTACCATTGTGAATGCCAAAAAACCGGACGCTTGCTGGCGGAGTCGCTGGAGCTCGACCCAGGCGATTGCCTCGTCACCTTTCAATCTCGATTCGGCCGCGCCGAGTGGCTACAGCCTTACACCGCACCGTCGTTGTGCCAGATGGCGGCCGAGGGGGTTCGCAGAGTCGACGTCATATGTCCGGGCTTCGCCACGGACTGCCTCGAGACGCTGGAGGAAATTGCAATCGAAGCCAGACAGCTGTTCCTGGACGCGGGCGGTAAACAGTTTCACGCGATTGCGTGTCTGAACGACTCGCCGGTTTTCATCAGCGCTCTAGCGCAATTGGTTGAACAACAGATGCAAGGTTGGCCGATGCCGTCCACGGCGCGCCCGGATCTTGAGCGGCGCGAACTGGACGCGAAAAAAAGCCGCGAGCGCGCGCGGCTTTTGGGCGCTCAGAACTGATTTCAGCTGCGGTGTTTAAGACGCAGCGGATCTCAGCGTCAACATATTGCCGTTGACCTGCACGATGTCGCCGACGCTGAATGCTGCGGTCTCCTGGAGAGTGGTGCGCAGGGAGCCGTCGAGCATCTGTACTTCGACCCTATAGATCGCTGGATTGGTTGCTGGCCGCACGGCGACGACCGTTCCGCAGGCTGCGCAAACGATGACGACCGCTTTTTCGCGGGGTGGGGTCGGCCGAGCATGCGAGTTGATCAGGAAAATCATTCCAATCGCTGCCAGGCCAATCACGACCAGTGGCGTCTGCGCGCTGAACGTATCGCGCGCCGGCAGATGCTCGGGGGCCGCTTTTCTAAGCGCCAGGGCGGGGGTTATCGGATCGGTTTCCATGCCACTTTGTAGCGGCAGCAGAGGATTGCTGGATAGATCATCCGATCCCATGTTCTGGCGAAGGCGCTCGGTCTATACCGACTGGCGCTGTTGGCCGTGGTCGCAGCTTGAAAAAGCCGCAGGCGGCCCAACATGATTTAACTCCTTGAAAAAAAACATGTTTCGGAGGACGAATGCAAGATCCGGAGACGCCGGCAAGTGAGACTACGGCGATAGGCACTGACACCGGCGCGCAAAACGGCGCAGAAAACGCAGCCGACGATGGGCCGCAGACCCACGCTGCCGGCGATAGCGGGTCTGAATTGCAACAAGCGCGGGCCCGCGCGGACGAGTATTACGACCAGTTTTTACGCTCAAAAGCCGAGGCGGAAAACATGCGCCGCCGAGCGCAGGAGGACGTCGCCAAGGCGTACAAATTCGCGATCGAGTCGTTTGCGGAGGCACTTGTCCCCGTGGCCGATTCGCTCGAGCAGGCTTTGCAGAACAAGGACGCAGCGCCCGAGGCGATGCGCGAGGGCATAGAACTGACGCTGCGTCAGCTGAAGGCGGCATTCGCCAAAGGCAATTTGAAGGAAATCGATCCCGCAGGGCAAAAATTCGATCCGCATTTTCATCAGGCAATTTCGGTGGCGCCTGCGGAGGGTGTGGCGCCTAATCATGTCGCGGCGGTGTTGCAGAAGGGCTGGCTGATTGCCGACCGCGTGTTGCGGCCTGCGCTCGTTACCGTCGCCCAGGCTTGAAGTTGGTCAACTCTCCCTTACATCCGTACCAGTAGAAATCGAGGAAATAAAAATGGCAAAGATCATCGGCATCGATCTCGGCACGACCAACTCATGCGTCGCTATTCTGGAAGGCGACCAGGTGCGCGTGATTGAGAACCAGGAAGGCGGGCGCACAACTCCGTCGATTGTTGCGTACCAGGAAGACGGCGAGATCCTGGTCGGCGCGTCTGCCAAGCGGCAGGCGGTGACCAATCCAAGGAACACGCTATACGCTGTGAAGCGATTGATCGGCCGGCGCTTCGAAGAAAAGGAAGTGCAGAAGGACATCAAGCTGATGCCCTATTCGATCGTCAAGGCGCCCAATGGGGATGCCTGGGTCGAAGTGCGCGGCAAACAGATTGCGCCGCCCCAGGTAAGTGCTGAAGTGCTCCGCAAGATGAAGAAAACGGCCGAGGATTATCTCGGCGAACCGGTGACCGAAGCCGTGATCACGGTGCCGGCGTACTTTAATGATTCGCAACGTCAGGCAACCAAGGACGCCGGACGCATCGCGGGCCTCGATGTCAAACGCATCATCAACGAGCCAACCGCAGCCGCACTCGCTTTCGGACTCGACAAAACACACAAGGGCGACCGCAAGATCGCGGTATATGACCTGGGTGGCGGCACCTTCGACGTGTCGATTATCGAGATTGCCGACGTCGACGGTGAAAAGCAGTTTGAAGTGTTGTCGACCAACGGCGATACGTTTCTCGGCGGCGAAGACTTCGATCAGCGGATCATCGATTACATCATCGGCGAGTTCAAGAAAGAGCAGGGCGTCGACCTCGGCAAGGATGTGCTCGCGTTGCAGCGCCTGAAAGACGCAGCCGAGAAAGCGAAGATCGAGCT
>JACCYC010000389.1 GCA_013696665.1 Burkholderiaceae bacterium
AAAAAAGTGGTCGGGTGCAACCAGCGTCACGTCGCCGGTCCGCGCTACCGTCTTGAGCAGATTGCGGACTTCGATCTCGACGATGCCGGTTTCACGCGCGATGTCACGCACCCGTGGTGGCTCGAACTTGCGCTCGTCGAGAAGCGGCTTGATTCGCTCCCAGCGGACACGCTGGTCTTTGCGCAACTCGGCAGTGTGCGTCGGCAGTGCCAGAAACGCGCCGCGCCTTTGCAACAAGGATTGCTCGAGCAGTTCTTCAATGATCAGGCCGAAGACGGAGAGATCGAGCGCCGGCGCGATGAGCCGCCGCAGCTTCTGCTGCTCGGTTCCCGGCATATCGGGTTCTCGTTGATGACCGGCTTCGATTGCGCTCAGGATCTCAGTGCGCAAACGCTTCCAGTGATCCGCTGACAACGCAACGCCCGAAGCCACGTGTGCGCCGCTGGCAGCAATCAGTCCTTGCACTTCTTCGTCGCGCAAATTCCAGCTCGATGCCAGCCGCGGCAACGTCACAGGCTCGCGTTCGAGCCAAGCTTGCAGCGCTTCAGCCGGTGCCAAATCACGTAGCGCTGCCAGCCACTTCAAACGGGCAGGCGCGCGGCGGCCACGCCGTACCGCGGAACCCAGTGGTACGACATCAAGCACCGCACCGCCCGCAAGCGACTGCTGCGCTGAGGCATCGCGAATCACGAAACGGTCGCCTCGGCACACCGCCCATGTGCGATCGAGCGTGAGCGAGACCAACCGGGACTCCCCCGGCTCAATCCGCCCTGCATCAAGCACTGCGATTCGCGCCATCGCACTGGCGGTGCCAAGGTGCACATGCACAGTTGCGGAATCGGACAAAGCTTTCGCAACGCGTGGTGATAGGGATAGTGTTGCGTCGAAGCGGTCGGCAGAATTGTTCAGCGGCAAGGCTTGAACCCACATGCCACGGTCGACCTCGTTCTTGTCGACGCCCGCGAGATTAAGCGCACAGCGCTGGCCGGCCGCGCCGGCCTCGCTGGCGCGGTCCTGCGCATGGATCGACCGTACGCGCGCAGTAACCGCCCCATGAGGGGTCGGGCCAATGTTGACAGAGTCGCCGACGCGTACTTTTCCGGCGTGAACGGTGCCCGTCACGATGGTGCCCGCACCGGGCAACGTGAAGCACCGGTCGATCGCCATCCGAAAGTGACCGCCATGGGTTACGGGTTGAGTTGTGGTGGCCGCATCGAGCAGGTGCGCATGAAGTTCGGGTATGCCGTCCCCACTTAAGGATGAGACTGCGAACACCGGCCAGTTTGACGCCGGCGTGTCGCGCAGGCGCTCAGCGATTTGGCGACGGACGTCTTCCACGCGTTCGGCCGATGCAGCATCGATCTTGGTCAGCGCAATCGCACCCGCACTAATACCCAGCATCAGCAGAATGTCGAGATGCTCGTCGGTTTGCGGCATCACGCCGTCGTCGGCTGCGATCACCATCAACGCAAAGTCGATACCCGTGGCGCCCGCGAGCATTGTGTGCACCAGGCGCTCGTGCCCGGGCACATCGACAAAGCCCAGCACGTCGTTACCAACGGAAACGTACGCGTACCCCAGCTCGATCGAAATGCCGCGCTTGATCTCCTCGGGCAGCCGATCGGTGTCGCGTCCCGTCAATCGCTTGATCAACGACGTCTTGCCGTGATCGATGTGGCCAGCGGTTCCAACAATCATTCGAGGCGGAAACCTTCAAGGTTCTTTACGAAGGCGCTTTCCTCGGCCGGCAGCAGGCAGCGCAGGTCGAGCCATAAAGCGCCATCGGAAATCCGGCCGATGACCGGCATTGGCAGCGCTCGAAGGCACGCCTGAAGCCGCTGGATCGCTCGCCCACTCGCCTTGCCTGCCGCACGCAAGACCAACGCCGCTGACGGCAAACGCTCTGCCGGCATACTGCCCGAACCGATTTGGCTGGCGCATTCTTCAACCGACACGGCGAAGTCTGGAGTCACGGCGCGCGAGATCGACGCTGCCATCCGATCGCACGCTGCACGGATGTTTGATCGCTGGCGTGTCAGCAACGCCAGCGTTGGCAATCTACTTTCGAGTTGATGGCCGCTCGCGTAGATGCGCAGCGTTGCTTCGAGTGCTGCCATCGTGAGCTTAGACACGCGCAGCGCGCGCTTCAGCGGATCCTTCCTGATTTTCTCGATTGCGGCGCGGCGGCCAACGATCAACCCTGCCTGCGGTCCGCCGAGCAGCTTATCGCCGGAAAATGTAACAACATCAGCGCCGGCTGCAAGCGAGTCCTGCGGCAACGGTTCGTGCGGCAGGCCGTACGCGGCGAGATCGATCAACGCGCCGGCGCCAAGATCGACGACGTAAGGAATGCCGCGCGCGTGCGCGATCTGCGACAGAGTTGCATCGTTGACCTGCGCAATAAAACCCGTAATCGCGTAATTCGACCAGTGCGCTTTCAGGATCAGCCCGGACTTTGCCCCGCAGCCTTCTTCGTAATCGCGTGCATGCGTGCGATTCGTCGTACCGACCTCTACCAACTTGCACCCGGCCGCCTTCATGATGTCGGGCAGGCGAAAGGCGCCGCCGATTTCAATCAGCTCCCCGCGCGAGATGACCGCTTCCTTTCGTGCACCCAGTGCCTTTAGCACCAGCAGGACCGCCGCGGCGTTGTTATTGACGACCGTCGCACCCTCGGCGCCGGTAAGGTCGCATAACAATTCTTCGACGATATCGTCACGGTCCCCGCGGGCCCCACTGGCAATGTCGTACTCAAGCGCAGTGAAGCTGCGCATGGCGACGCCGACGGCATCGATCGCTTCATCAGACAACAGTGCGCGACCGAGGTTGGTGTGGATGACGGTGCCGCTAAGGTTGAACACCTGCCGCAGTCTCGACTCTCGGGCCTGCGAAGAGTGCAACAGCGTCTGCGCAACCAGCGCTTCGTTTGACGGGATCGAAGCGCCGCCAAGGATGGCCGCGCGGTGCTGTGCCAAGACTTGCTGCACGGCTCTGGTGACCAGGCGGATCCCAACTTGTGTTGCAAGTTCAGCAAGCTCGGGTGTAGCCAGCAGGCGATCCACTGCGGGGAGGCGCGTACGGTTTCCTGAAGGAGAGCCGGATCGGAATCCAGCTGACTTTTCTGCGCTTGATTCGCCCGCACCGGGCAGAGCCAAGTCGGGCATCGCTAGGAACTGCCGGGATGGAACAGCAGATTAGGCCCTGAGCGTGCGTACCCTTGCTCGTCGACCAGCAGGTCGAGTGCCAGGGTCGCCAAATCGTCGGCCGTCGGATCGAGCGTGGGGTCTTTTTCCTGATAAAAGATTTTAAGATAACTCTTGCACTCATCGCACGTTTCCGCACGCGTTGCAGCGTCCGTCTCGGACTTTCCCTCTGCATGAGCCACCAGATACTTGACGCCTTTGTCGGTATCGCACGAAGTGCATTGGATGCGCGACATATTCCATTCGGTGGCGCAGAGCGAGCACACAAGGTAGCGCAGATTCGCCTGATCGCCGCCCATTCGCAGAATGCTCGCCACGGGACGTGATGCGCACACGGGACAGATTCCGGGCACATCGCATTGATCCACCAACGCAACGTCAATCGTTGCAGCGATCCGGGTGAAATAGGTTTGCAGAGCGGCGCCGACAAAGGGCACCAGGGCGGCTTCTTCGTCGAGCGATGTGCCCGTTAGTACGCGGTCAGCCAACGCTTCCCGCGCAGTCTCGTCGAGTGTGTCGAAGGCCGCCAGTGCGATGCTGACGCTGTCGGCAACGCGCGTCCGTACATCGCCAACGATATCGGCCAGATCAGCGCGCCACTCAGGCGTTCGCGGGTGCGACTGCGCGGATAGCGGCGGCATGCCGTAGTCGCGGCTCGCCGTCAGCGCTGCTTCACCCACGGATTCTGCCGATCGTCTTGAGAGCACCGACTGCTGGGCGCGCGCCACAATGGCCATCAGCTGCAGATAACCCGACATCACATTTCCGGCAGCAACCCGCTCAAACCTCGCGGCACGTTCAGCAAACAGATCTGCCCGCACAGGCAAAACCACCCGCGGTGTTTTGCGCACGCGGTCAAGACTGCCGTCGGTGATGATTGGAGTTGCCATGGATAGAAGAAAAGCGGCAGGTCACCCTGCCGCCGGTGAAAGCTTACGACAGTCTACTTCGGGCCGCTCATCCGGCGATGCCACAGCGCGTGGTGTTGGCGCGCCCACGCCTGCGAAACCGTACCGCGGGTCATCGCGCGCAGGGAACCTGCGACCCAGAACACGCCAGCGTAGATATGCGCCATGATGCCCAGGATCAGAATGAACGCCGACACCGCGTGAATGACGACGGCGATGCGTATCACGTCGATGTGAAACGCCTCGGCAAAATAAGGCCGCCAGATAATGATGCCGGACAACAGCAGCAGGCCCATCGTTCCAACCATCACCCAGAACAAATACTTCTGGCCCAGGTTGTATTTGTCGATCTCAGGTAAGCCGTGATCCCGATTGCTGATTACATCTGATAAGCGCTTGCCCCACTCCCGGTCGTGCGGCTTGATCTTGTTGTCGTCCCAATAGCGAATCGCCATCACGAAAAACAACACGAACATCAGCACGCCCAGGAACGGGTGCAGGATGCGCGACCAGTTGCCACCGCCCAGTAAGCCACTCAAGAACCAGAACGCCGGATGAAAGAACGCAAGCCCCGATGCGGTTAGCAGCACAAACAGCACCGCCACCGCCCAGTGATTCAGGCGTTCGTTCGCGTCGTACCGACGGATTTCCCCACTTTTCATCGTTACGGCCATGGGTCAGACCTCCCCGTCGCGACGGGCCTCGCGTACGTCAGGGTCCGCCACGACCTCAACTTCCTTTGGCCCTCGCGTGATGTAGTGGAAGAACGCGCCCAGTGCAGCAATACCGAGCGCTAATGCCATTAACGGCTTGGCAATTCCCTTCCAGAGGCTTACCCACGGGCTGATGGTCGGATCTTTTGGCAGATTGTTGTACAGCCCCGGCCGGTCGGCGTGCTGCAGCACATACATCACGTGCGTACCACCGACTCCCGCGGGGTTGTAAAGCCCTGCCTGCTGATAGCCACGCTCGTTTAGATCGCGCACTCTTTTTTCACCGCGAGCGACCATCTCGTTCTTGGTACCAAACTGCAGCGCACCCGTAGGACATGTTTTTACGCACGCCGGTGCCATGCCAACCGCAACGCGGTCGGAGCACAACGAACACTTGTAAGCCTTGTTGTCCTTTTTGCTGATGCGCGGAATGTTAAAAGGGCAGCCCGGGATGCAATAGCCGCAGCCAATGCAATTCTCGGAGATGAAATCAACAATGCCGTTGGCGTACTTCACGATTGCACCGGGCGCCGGACACGCTTTCAGGCAGCCTGGGTCTTCGCAATGCATGCAGCCATCCTTGCGGATAAGCCACTCCATCGCGCCATCGTCCCGCGAGACTTCCGAGAATCGCATGACGGTCCACGACTGATCGGTCAGATCGATCGGGTTGTCATACACACCCACCGTGGTGCCGATGTCGTCACGCAGGTCATTCCACTGCATGCACGCCACCTGACACGCCTTGCAGCCGATGCACTTCGAGATGTCGATCAGCTTTGCAACTTCCTGCTCGGCAATCCGAACCTGGGGCGTCGCGGTCGTGGTGGCGGAACGTAACTGAATATCGAGTGATTGCGATGGCATGGTTTCTCCTACGCTTTCTCGATGTTGACCAGGAACGCCTTGTATTCCGGCGTTTGCGAATTCGCGTCGCCTACATAGGGCGTCAACGTATTCGCTAAAAATCCGGACTTCGCGACGCCAATGAAACCCCAATGAATGGGGATGCCAACCGTGAACACGTCTTTTCCATTGCACGTCAGGTCAGCAACACGCCGGCTCACGACCGCCTTCGCCTGTATTTCTCCACGATTACTACGCACCTTGACCGAATCCCCATTAACAATCCCCTTTGCCTTCGCCAGCTTTTCGCCAATCTCGATAAATTGGGCTGGCTGGACAATCGCATTGGACTCGACGTTCTTGGTCCAGAAGTGCATGTGCTCGGTCAGGCGATAAGTCGTTGCCGCGTACGGAAATTGATCCGACTTGCCGAAGGACTCGAGGTCACCCTTGAACACGCGCGACACCGGATTACTGACAACTTTCGGGTGCAGCGGATTGGTGCCTATGGGCGTTTCAAACGGCTCATAGTGCTCTGGGAAAGGACCTTCGTTGAGCGCCGGCGCGAAAAGTCGCGCGACACCCTCGTTGGTCATGATGAACGGGCCAGCGCCGCTGTCCGGTCCCAGAGTCGGCGCGATATCAGGCACGTCGATTCCGACCCAGCGTGCACCGTCCCAGCGAATACCACCACGCTTAGCATCCCACGGCTTGCCGCTGGGATCAGCGCCCGCACGGTTGTAAAGAATGCGCCGATTGGCAGGCCAGGAATAGCCCCACGTCAAGTTGTTGCCGAGATTGCCCGGATCGTTCGAATCGCGTCGCGCCGTCAGATTTCCCGCCTGCGACCACGAACCGCAATACAGCCAGTTGCCGCACGCGGTTGATCCGTCGTCCTGCAGCATGCCAAAACCCGCCAGTTGCTCGCCGGCCTTGGCTAGCGTCTTCGTCTTGTCGTTGGGATCAACCACATCGGTGAGCGCGCGGCCACTAATTTCGCGCAACAACTCCTCGGCGCTTGGCAAGTTTGGATTTGCGTAATTCCAGGTGATCTTCATGATCGGGGCCGGGTTCTTGCCGCCATCCTTCGCGTACATCTCGCGCAGCTTCATGAAAAGGGTGCCGATGATCTCGCGATCGATCTTGGCTTCACCCGGCGGCTCCGCGGCTGCCCAGTGCCATTGCGCCACACGCCCCGAACTGGTGAACGACCCCGCCTCTTCGGCGATGCAGTTGGCCGGCAGCATGATCACTTCCGTCTTGATATCTTCCGGCTTGACGTTGTTCGAATCGCCGTAGTTTTTCCAAAATTCTCCGGTCTCAGTTCGAAGCGGATCGATGATGACGAGGTATTTCAACTTCGACAGCGCGGCCGTCAGCTTTTTCTTGTTGGGCAGCGCAGCAAGCGGATTCATTCCCTGACTAATGAATCCGTTCATCCGGCCCTGATACATCCGCTCAAAGATGGCGAGCACGTCGTAAGCGCCATCGCGCTTCGGTACCAGGTCATATGCGTAATCGTTTTCCTTGGTCGCGTTGTCGCCGAACCATGCCTTCTGCAGGCTGACATGCCACTTCGCAAAGTTCTGCGGGAAGTTCATCTGGTTCGGACGCAGCGGCTTCGGCGTGCGCGCGGCGTTGTACTTTTCACGCGTGTCGTCGGCGTCGGTCGGCGCCGACAGATAGCCAGGCAGCACTTCGGAGTAAGCGCACATGTCGGTGATGCCCTGCACGTTCGCATGCCCGCGCAGCGCGTTAACACCGCCACCGGCGCGTCCCATGTTGCCGAGCAGAAGCTGGATCATCGCCATTGTGCGGATATTCTGTGAACCGACCGAGTGCTGCGTCCAGCCCAGCGCGTAGAGGATTGTCATCACCCGACCTGGCACCGCAGTCGAGCCGATCATCTCGCACACCTGCTGAAACTTGTCCTTCGGCGTGCCACAGATGTTGTTCACCACGTCCGGTGTGTAACGTGAGAAGTGCGTCTTCATCAGCTGGTAAACGCACCGCGGATTCGTAAGGGTCTCGTCCACCATTGCGAAACCGTCGGCGCCAATCTGATAGCCCCAGCTTGATTTCTCGTAGGTGCGCTTCTCCGCGTCGTAGCCCGAAAAGTAGCCGTCATTGAACGCGAACTCGTCTTTGATCAAGAACGGAGCATTGGTGTACGCCTTGACGTACTCCTCGTGAATTTTGTTGTTGGCCAGCAAGTAGTTGATGACACCGCCGAGGAAAGCGATGTCGGTGCCGACCCTGATCGGCGCGTACAAATCAGCAATCGCGGCCGACCGTGTAAAGCGCGGGTCGACGACGATCAGCCTCGCTTTGCGATGCTCAAGTGCTTCGGTCACCCACTTGAAGCCGCATGGGTGTGCTTCGGCGGCGTTGCCGCCCATGATGATTGCGAGGTCAGTGTTCTTGATGTCCACCCAGTGGT
>JACCYC010000390.1 GCA_013696665.1 Burkholderiaceae bacterium
CGCTCGATTGTCTGCGTAAATCCGAAGGTGCCGCCCGCGACGTACAGACCCCCGCTGCTCTGTGCGGCAGCCGAACCTGCCAATACGCACAAGATCAAGGCGAGCCTGCGCTTCATTTACAACCTCACGTTGAAGATCGCTTGCCAGAGCGGCAGCACACAATCGAGGCGCGCTAGCGTGTAGCCCTATAAGCAGCCGGCATTGTGCACCGTTACTTCCCGCGGAAGCGAGGGTCGAGCAGGATGTCTGTTTCGGGATTGCGCTGGACCGGCCGTGCGCCCTGGGCAAGCAACTCGCGAAAGCGCTTTTTCTCGGCGTCGAAGCGTTCGTTAATGCGTTGAATCTCGAACTGCGCGTCCTGAATGATTTTTTCTTCGGCAGCCGCCTGCTGAGTAAGCGAAACATAGCCACGCTTGATCTCCTCGGGCACTACGCGCTTCTTGTAAAACTCGGATTCATTGTCGAGCTTCTTCCGCTCGCCCTGCAGATTCGCGAGCCGTTGCGACGCGCGCGCAATAAGGACGTTGCTCGACTCGAGCGCCTTGCCGCGCACCGCTTCGATTTCTTCGTCGGTTGCGTACGCTTCCAACAAAGATTTGTCGCGGCGTCGTTGCGTGAGCTGCTTTTCCTCTTCCTCGAGGCGCCGCTTGGCCTCCATCGCACGCGCGCGCTGCTCGTCCAACGTCAGCGGCCGGGCGATCACGCGGCGCACCGAGCCGTCGCGATTCATTTCACGGACGTCGGCGTTGGCGCACTCCGATGGCACGCGGTCAGCGGTGAACGTCTTGCCGTTAACGGTACAGCTGAAAATTGAGCCCAACGCAGCGTGCGCTGGCGTTGCGCTCAGCATCAAGCCAACGCAGAGGCCTACCGCACTCAGCGGCGCTGGGTGATCCACTCGAGCGGATCGGACTGGACTGGATGACGAGTCATGCTCCATAGGTATTCCGATACTGTTCCATAGCTGGACGATAAGCACGCGCATCCCGTGCGAGGGGTGAATCAGAATCAAGAAACTGCATCAAGTCGCCAAAATCCGCAATCGAAATGACGGGAACACCGAACTCTTGCTCAAACGCCTTGACCGCCGACTGCGCCGACATCGGTTGCCCTGGGACGGGTGTCCCACCGCGCTCCATCCGATCAAGTGCTATCAAAACAGCGACCGGCGTTGCGCCCTGCGACCGAATGAGTGCGACCGACTCGCGCTTGGCTGCACCGTCCGTAATGACGTCATCGACTATCACGACTTTGCCCTTCAGCGGTCCACCCACGATGACCCCACCTTCGCCATGGTCCTTCGCTTCCTTGCGGTTAAAAGCGAAAGGCACATCGGCACCGAGCTCGGCAAGTGCCACAGCGGTGGCAGACGCCAGCGTGATCCCTTTGTATGCCGGCCCGAACAACATGTCGAAATCCATTCCATTCTTTGCTCTTGCAGCGAGCAACGTTTGCGCATAAAAGCGTGCGAGCTTGCCCAGCGCTGCGCCGCGGCTGAACATCCCCGCATTGAAAAAGTACGGCGACAAGCGACCCCCTTTGGTCAGGAATTCGCCAAACACCAGCACCTTGCTTGCCAAAGCAAACTCGATGAACTCTTGTCGCAGACGATCCATTGACTCGTTGGCTCGCGGGTCGCTCGTATAACCTCACACGGATACGCACGTACTGATTCGGGGTTGATTTTGCCGGATGCACTCGGCTGGAACAGCCAAAATTAGCGTGATTTTTCAGGCCAGCTCCCGACGCTCGCATGTTTCGCATAACCACGCTCAACGTCAATGGCATCCGTTCGGCTGCAAAAAAAGGGGTGTTTCGCTGGCTAACTCGTGAAGCGCCCGACGTTGTTTGCCTGCAGGAAGTCAGAGCCGATGAATGCGACATCCCTGCTGGATGCCGGCTGCGCGGGCTCAATCCAGTGTTTCATTGCGCCCACAAACGCGGTTACTCCGGGACCGCGCTTTATTCAGTGCGCCGGCCGCGTGAAGTTCGCTGTGGGTTCGGCTCCGCCGAGTTCGACACCGAGGGGCGCTACGTGGAAGCACAATTCAAAGACGTGACGGTCATCTCGGCGTACTTCCCGTCGGGCTCGTCCGGCCCGCATCGGCAGCAAGCAAAGTATCGCTTCCTTGGTGAATTTCTTCCTCATCTGGACCAGCTTGTCGCCAGCGGTCGGGAGGTCATCTTGTGCGGCGACATCAACATTGCGCACCGCGAGATCGATCTGAAGAATTGGCGCGGCAATCGCAACCATTCCGGGTTCCTTCCTGATGAGCGTGCCTGGATGTCGCAGCTGTTTGATGAGCACGGCTGGGTCGATGTTTTCCGCACACTCGATCCGCGCCCCGACCGCTACACCTGGTGGAGCAATTTCGGACAGGCCTACGCGAAGAATGTCGGGTGGCGCATCGACTACCAGATCGCCACGCCCGGCGTTGCGAAGCGCGCGCGCAGCGCCGATATCTACGTCAAGCGCCGATTTTCGGATCACGCGCCGCTAACGATCGCGTATACCGGCAGCTTATGACGGCTCGCAGCGCACCACACAAAAACTCAGCGAATGCCGATATGTTTTGCAGTCGCGTCTTGTGAACGATCGCACTGGTGACACGGTTGGTCGTCCGGTGCGCCCGCGCTGGCGCGATGCGATGCGTGTGTACGCAGAACCGCATACGCTGCGCATGCTCTTCCTTGGTTTCGCTGCTGGACTGCCGTTGCTGCTCGTCCTTGGAACCCTGTCGTTTCGGCTGCGTGAAGCGGGGATCGATCGCACCACCATCGGCTATTTGAGCTGGGTTGGGCTTGCGTACGGATTCAAATGGGCGTGGGCGCCGCTGGTTGATCGGTTGCCGCTGCCCGGGCTGACGCGCTGGCTGGGACGGCGTCGCAGCTGGCTGCTCGCGTCACAACTTGCCGTGATCGGTGGCCTGATAGGCATGGCGATGACCGATCCGCTCGAGGGTTTACGCCCGATGATTCTGTTCGCACTGATCGTGGCCTTCGCGTCTGCCACGCAAGACATTGCGCTTGACGCGTACCGCATTGAATCGGCTGAAGTCGACAAGCAAGCAGCCCTGGCAGCAACGTACCAAACGGGTTACCGGCTTGCGATGATCTGGGCGGGCGCAGGCGTTCTTTGGATTGCCGCGCGCGCTGCGGGTGACGTCGCCGTCGTGAGCGACGAAGCGCGCACGAGTACGGCCTTCGCCTGGACCGTTGCGTATCTGGTAATGGCCGCATCGATGTCGATTGGCGTTATCGCGGTGCTTCTTGCCCCTGAACCCGCCGTCGGCAGCGCGCGCGGCGACCTGAACACCGAAGAGTCCGCGCTCGCGCAGCGACTGATAGCCGAGCGCGGTATTTCATCGTCTGTCGCCCGCGCTATCGCGTGGCTGCAGACCGCGGTGATCGGGCCGTTTGCGGACTTCATCGGACGCTTTCGTTGGCACGCGCTTCTGTTGCTTGCGTTGATCGCCGTTTATCGCATTTCCGACGTGGTTCTAGGCGTGATGGCCTTCCCGTTCTACGTCGACATGGGTTATTCAAAGGACGAGGTCGCCGCGATCTCCAAGATCTATGGTGTGTTGATGACGCTGGCCGGCGCATTTATCGGCGGCATTCTGGCGCTGCGCTTTGGCGTGATGCGAATCCTGTTCGTCGGCGCGGTTCTGTCGGCCGCGTCCAATTTGCTGTTCGCCTGGCTCGCCACGCGGGGGCATGATCTGACTGGATTGATCTTCGTGATCTCGGCCGACAATCTGTCGGCAGGCATCGCCTCGGCGGCGTTTATCGCTTATTTGTCGAGCCTGACCAACATTGCGTACTCAGCCACGCAATACGCATTGTTCTCGTCGGTGATGCTGCTGTTGCCGAAATTCGTGGCCGGGTTCTCAGGCGCGTTCGTCGACGCCTATGGTTACGTTGCGTTCTTCCAAAGCACGGCGTGGCTGGGCGTCCCGGTATTGATACTGGTGTGGCTCGCGAGCCGAATCGATACGCGGCAGAGCAAAGCGCCTCATCACGGCTCGCCGTCCCAGTAGTCCAGGTCGGTATCGGGCCGATGGATTCGGCCTTTCTGCAACAGCGGCGCAGCGACACGCGCGTAAACGCCATATTTGCCCGAATCGGGGTATTCGCAGATTTCGGGATCTTCCTGCGTACTGATCGACAAATACTTCATCGGCTCCGTCGATGTGTTGATCAGTTGATGCGGTTACTCGGGGCCGGGCGGAATGTCGATCACGTCGCCGGCACGCACTGCAAGCATCTCGCCCGCAACACGCAATGTTCCCTCGCCTTCGAGGATGATGAACATCTCTTCCTGCGTGTAATGCGAGTGATAAGGGCACGAGAGCTTGCCGGGCGGCACGATATCGATCGCCGCACCGAGCTTCGTCGCGGCCGCGCCCGCAACGCGCCGTCCGATCACGCTGGCCGAGCGCGCGCCTGCGTAAAGTCCATCGCGCTCTGAAGGTTGCCATTGAACTTCATCAATATTGCGTATCAGCTTCTCTCTCAAGCTCATCGAACAACCTCACTTGTCTTGATTCGTCGAGTCCAGTTCAACGGAGTTCTAATTCATGAAGTTCTAATTGATCGCGTTTCGAACCGATAGACCGCGAGCGTGGCACGCCACGACGGCAGAACATGCACCGATCGACCGTCCGCGAACAGTGCGCGGCCAGTGATATTGAGACCCACGCTGGAAGCGAGATCCTCGAAGTCCTGCAACGTACACAAATGGATATTCGGCGTGTCGTACCACTGATACGGAATGTGCCGCGTCACCGGCATACGTCCCGCAAGCAGCGACGCCGCATGCTTCCAATAGCCAAAATTGGGAAAACTCACGACGCCCTGTCGCGCCACGCGTGCCATCTCGCGCAGAATCCCTTCTGCGTTGTGCATCGCCTGCAATGTCTGTGATAGCACGACAGTATCGAACATCGAGTCGGCGAACATGCGCAAGCCGGCGTCGAGGTTGGCCTGAATCACGTTGATGCCGGCACGCACGCACTGCGCTACATGGTCGTCACTGATCTCGACGCCGTAGCCATGACATCGCTTGTGTTGGCGCAGATAGGCGAGCAGCTCGCCATCACCGCACCCGAGGTCGAGCACACGGCTGTCCGCGTTGACCCAGTCTGCAATCTGCTGCAGATCAACGCGAAGCATCGGTGCGGGAAGCACTAAGGTCTGCGCGCCGGCGGGAACACCCAA
>JACCYC010000018.1 GCA_013696665.1 Burkholderiaceae bacterium
TCGGCACGGTCAGTCTGGAAGAGCTGCGCCAGAAATACCCGACACCGCAGGTTTATCAGTTCTACTTCCACAAGGATCGCGGTCTTAATCGCGCGATGCTTCAGCGGGCGAAGGAGGCTGGCGTCGAAGTCATGATGCTGACGGTTGACAGCATCACCGGTGGAAACCGTGAACGCGATCTTCGTACCGGATTTTCGATTCCGTTCCGGCTCACGCTCGGTGGAATGTGGCAGTTTGCAATCAAGCCGGCGTGGGGTTTGAATTACCTGACTCACGAAAAATTCAGATTGCCGCAGCTCGAGCAACACGTCGACATGAGTGGCGGCGCGATGTCGATCGGCCGCTACTTCACCGAGATGCTGGACCCCTCGATGAACTGGAACGACGTCGCCGAAATGGTTCAACTGTGGGACGGCCAGTTTTGCTTGAAGGGCGTGATGTCGGTGGAAGACGCGAAGCGCGCGGTTGACATTGGGTGCACGGGAATCGTTTTGTCGAACCACGGCGGGCGACAACTCGATGGTTCGCGAGCACCGTTCGATCAGCTGGCGGAAATCGTCGACGCGGTCGGTGATCGGCTGGATGTCATGATGGATGGCGGAGTGCAACGTGGGACGCACGTGCTGAAGGCGCTTGCGCTCGGCGCGAAAGCCGTGGGCTTGGGGCGCTTCTATCTGTTTCCTCTGGCGGCCGCCGGCAGAGCAGGCGTCGAACGCGCGCTCGGTTTGATGCGTGCCGAGATCGAGCGCGGAATGAAATTGATGGGGTGCAGGTCGATCAGCGAACTGTCACGCGATCAGCTCCGCCTCAGGTAGTGGCAGCGTAGTCGAGCGCGCCAGGCCGAACCGTCGTTCAGCGCGGCGCATTCACAACACCTTAGCTGCGATAAAAATACGGGCTTAGCGTGCTAACCGGCGTGATCGTGTCGATAGGCAGGTTATTACACTCTGCTGTTTCGCGAATTGCTTCGGGTGAGGGACCGTCGTAGATGCAGAACGTCTTGCTCAGATCGTCGCTGACGTATGAGTGGACCCAGGTCACACCGCTTTTCGCGTTGTTTTCTACAACAGAGCCGCAGGCTTGCGCACCTTTCTCATCCATCGGGATACGAAGGCCGTTGGGGAATGTTCGTTGAACCATGTAGCGCATCTCTTTCTCCCGTGAAGACGGCGGAGTTGCCGACTGGCGCCACTTTAGGCAGAAGGCAAATGTTCTTCCACAGCAAATTTGCCTAGATTGCTGCGCTGACTTGCCTATTTTTCGCATGAATGCCCGCGCGCGCCGCTGCTGCCACTGCTTCGGTACGGGTCGTGACATTGAGCTTGCCGAACACTGCCTCCAAATGATGATCGACCGTGCGCACGGAGCGGCAAAGCCGCTCTGCGATCTCCGAATTTTTCAGTCCCTCGCACAATAACTTCAACACTTCGATCTCGCGCGCGGTCAACTGGTGCGGATTCGCCTTGGTGGAAGAACGTCCGCGCCTCGGCATGCGTTGACCAGCCGCTTTCAGTTGTTGGCGAAGACGATCTGCCGACGGCTGTGCACCCAGGCGTTCGAAAATTTCCAACGCTTGCAACTGCGCGGGTCGATCACCGTCGCCGAGCGCGCGTGCTTGTTCGAACGGACATAGCAACTCTGCCCACGCTAGCGCCGCCTCGCGCCATTTTCCTGCCATCTGCAGCGCGAACGGTTGGGCACACGGAACCGGTACATGTGATTTTTCACCGGCACGGGACAGCCAGAACGCCAGCTCGCCGGCAAACCACGGATGCTGATGCTTGAGAGCGAGTTGTAGGCCAGATCCTGCCTCTGCGGACACCGCACGCATGTCACCCCGCGCCCATGCCGCTTCCGCGCGCGCGGCGCGCACCGGAGCCAGACGCTGCAATGTCCCGCTGGCCAACGCGAGGTCGAGCGCCTCATCGAGTGTCTCGGCTGCGCCGGAGTCCCCGCGCCGAGTGCGCAGGCGCCCGAGGGCCACCAGAGCCATCACGCGACTGGTGTTGCGCTGTGTCGTCGTTTGCTCGATCGCATCGACCGCATGCTCTGCCGCATCGTCCCAACGGCCCATATACATCTCGCACAAGGCTAACCATGCCGTTGCGTAGACGCGGTAGAAGTCGATCTCATGATGCTGCGAAAAGCTAATCGCCTGTTTCAGGAACCGCTCGGCTTCGCGCAGCTTGAACAGCTCGCCGGAACCCGACCCGAGGTTCGTGTAAATGTTGGACGCGATGTAGTGGAGCCGTTGCGCTAACGCGAGTTCAAGCGCGTGCTGCAGGTGGGCGCACGCTTGGTCGTAGTCGATGAACAACGTGGCAGCACCCAGCGTGTTGAACGCCGCTGCGACGGTTTCGCGATCATCCACTCGTTGCGCGAGTTCGATCGCGCGATTGGCCCACGCGACGGAAGCTTCGCAGTCCCTGTTGAGCATCCGCAGTTGAGCTTCGACGCGATATGCACTGGCGAGAGCGGCGCCCGGCTGCTGCGATTCGAGCAGCTCGATCGCCCTTCGGCTGGCGGTGTCGGCTTCCTGATTTCTCAACGCGAGCACGTGTACCAGCGCGAGCTTGCTTGAATTTTGAGCCTCACCAAGTGGGTTGCCCGCACGTTGGAACAACGTGCCAAGCTGCAGGCGAGCGTTGATCGCTTCGTCCAACTGGTCGGTCAGCTGGCATTCGTCGGCATAGGCGTCGAGCCAGCCGGTGCGATCGATTTGCGGTGCGTCGCGCGAGTGCTCGAGCGCCGTTTTGAGGTGCGCCGCTGCCTCGCGATGCGCGGCACGCTGTTGCGCCTCGTGCGCGGCAGCGGGAGCAAATTGCAGGACGGCCGCAGTAGCGCCCGCGCGGGTCGCATGGTGCACGATGCGCGCGAGTGACGCTCGCGGCTTATCTCCTCCTTGCAGCGCGCTCAGTATTTGGCCGTGCAATCGGCACGCGAGCGGCGCCGACAGTGCAGTTTCAATGGCGACCCGCGCAAGCTCATGCCGGAATGCCAATGAGCCATCGGCGCTCGCCATTAGCAGGCCTGAGTTGATGCACTCCTCAATAGCGGAAGATGTGGCTGGGAGCAGCTCGTCTATTAACCACCGCTCGATCTTTGCGGGCACCACCGAGGCAAGTTGAACGACGACTCGCGCCTCGGCGCCGAGCCGAGCGAATCGTCCGAGCACGAGATCCTGGACGCTGCGCGGCACGCCGCCGGCGCCATGCCTCAACAACTCGGTGATAAAGAACGGATTGCCTTGAGTCGTAGCGTACAGCCCGTCGGCCGAACGTAAAGCGCGCCGCGCCAGCACTTCGACTCCGGTCGGCGAAAGGCGACTCAGATCCAACCGCGTGACGAGACTGCTGGGCAGCTCGCCCAACACTTGCCGCATCGGATGCGTGGCTCCAACTTCATCGTCGCGATAGGAAGCGATCAACAAACAAGGCACTCGATCAACCCGGCGCCCGAGAAACTTGACCAGATCCAGCGTCGCATCGTCAGCCCAGTGCACATCCTCGATCACGATCAGCACCGGGCGACGGCTTTCTCGAAGTTCTGCCAATACCGCTTCAAACACCACGGTACGGCTCGCGTCGCTCGCGAGCAGCGAGCCAAAGCGAACGTCGGTCGAGCGCGCAACATCATGTAGCGGCGCCAGCGGATGCGGAGTTTGCAACGCATCGCAGTTGCCCCACCAAAGGTTGGCGCCGCCACATTCGGTGGCGAGCTTTTTCAACAGGCTGGTTTTGCCGACTCCGGCCTCACCGCTCACGAAGATGGTGTGCCCAGTGCCGCCGGCGGCCGATCGCAGATGCTTTTCAAGCACGCCCATCGCCGCTTCACGCTCGATCAGATCCGGCAACGCCGTCGGTTGAACAACTGAAGTCGGGGAGGACAGACGCGCCATGGTCAGCGGTACTTCGCCGCTACCAGAATAGATGCAGTGCTGTCCGCAAGCACCTGGCAACCGAGCACGATGTCTTCCTCGCGGCTGTCCTCGGCGAAGTCGTGGCTAATGCCGCCAAGCGACGGGATGAGAGCATCGCTGATGGAATGCACGCGGAGATGATGCCGGCATCGTGGAACTTCCGGAGCATAGATCACGCCCAGCGCACCATCGAGCCAACCACCGATAGGTTGCGTGTGGGAATGCGAGCCAATCGGCAACGCCTGCCTGGAGCCTCGAGCCACCCAGCACGTTGCCGACGCCATCGATCGCCGCATCGAGCCCGCCTCTTCGTATCGTTGTTTAAGCAAGCGCGGCGCTTGCATGTCCGTAATGCTGACGCCGATCTAACTACGCCTCGGCCTTGCGCCGATTGCGCGCAGGTCGCGCAGGTCGGAAAGCAGCCGCATGAATAACCACTAGTGCGGTTGCGTCGGGACCGACGCTCCAGCCTCGGTGCGGAATGGCGGCGTCGAAATAAATACTGTCGCCTTTAGCGAGATTCCAACGCTCGTCGCCGACCTGGAAGATCACCTTGCCGCTTAAGATGAACACGAATTCCTCGCCTCCATGATCGAAGAAGACGTGTCGGTCGATCTTCGACGGGAACGTAAAGACAAATGGTTCCATCCGTTTGACCAGGCGGTCGTGCGCGAGGCTCACATAGTCGTAACCGAAGGCAGTGCCCCCGCGCACCACGGGCAGTCTCTCGTGCTTGCGAACAATACTGGCGCCGCCCCCGGGCTCCTGAATGTCGCCAAAAAAGCTCCCGATTCCCGTGCCAAGCGCCTGCGCGATGCGCGAGAGCGTCGCAATTGGCGGGAGCTTGCGCGAGTTCTGAATCTTCGAAAGGTAGCCTTTAGTAAGTCCAGTCGCCACGGCGAGGCGATCCAGCGTCATGCCACGCGCGGCGCGCAGAGTCTTAAGATGCTGACCGATAAGCGCGTCGCTGTCCTTCAGCTTACGCACGCGAGGCGTCATTGCACGATGACGGGCAGCGCCTCTCGATTCACTCTCCATGAGCGCGAGTATTCCATGATGCGCGCCGTCTCGCTTGCGACATCCTCGCCAACGAGGCGCGACAGAAGGTATAGCGTCGCGTCAATTCCTAGCGTCACGCCCCCAGCCGTAATCACAGAACCACAATCGACGAGACTTGCGTCCTCGGTGACGTCGATGCGCGGATGGCGTTCGCGCATCAGCCGTGCTGGGGGCACCTCGGTGCCGGCGATCTCGCACTTGGTCGTCGCCTTGCAGCCGTCGAGTATTCCGGCCGCTGCCAGGATCATCGCCCCGGTGCATACGCCCGCGACGACACGTCCTGCGGCGTACCGACGTACAAAGTTAAGAGTTTCGCTGTTCTCGCATTGCGCGACCCAGCCGGGTCCGCCGGTAACTAT
>JACCYC010000028.1 GCA_013696665.1 Burkholderiaceae bacterium
GGCGTGCTCAGCGAAATTCTGCAAGGCGTGCGAGGCATTGTGCCCCCGCAACTATTGGTCGGCATCGAAACCGCGGATGACGCTGCGGTCTATCAACTGAACGATGAGCAGGCGCTCATTGCAACCACGGATTTTTTTACGCCTGTGGTCGACGACCCTTATGACTTCGGCCGCATCGCGGCGACCAATGCAATCTCGGATGTATACGCAATGGGCGGAACGCCGATCATGGCGCTTGCGCTGCTTGGAATGCCGATCGACAAGATTCCGCTCGAAGTCATCCGGCGCATTGCAGAAGGCGGCCAATCGATTTGCAACCGAATCGGAATTCCGATTGCCGGCGGCCACACGATCGATTCGGCCGAACCTATTTACGGGTTAGTTGCGCTCGGACTGGTGCATCCCTCAAAGGTCAAGAAAAACTGCGGCGCGAAAGCCGGCGACGTGCTGATTCTGGGCAAACCGCTCGGGGTTGGTGTCTATTCGGCAGCGCTGAAGAAGAGCGCACTCGACGCCGCGGGCTACGCGCAGCTGCTTGCGAGCACGACGCAACTGAATACGCCTGGCCGCACATTTGCCGACATGCCGGACGTGCATGCGATGACCGACGTGACGGGGTTCGGCCTGCTCGGGCATTTAAATGAAATCGCGCTCGGCAGCGGCCTTGCCGCGCATGTGGATGTGAGGGTAGTGCCGCTTCTGCCGCAAGCCGGAGAACTCGCGGCGGCTGGCTACGTCACCGGTGCTTCGAGCCGCAATTGGGCCGGGTACAACCAGCACATGACGCTTTCAAAAGTCACCGACACGCAGCGCGCATTGCTGACCGATCCGCAAACCAGCGGCGGGCTTTTGATCGCATGTGCTCCCGTCGCCGCGGAAGCGGTGCTCGACATCTTTCACGCTGATGGTTTTGAGCACGCGGCCGTGATCGGAAGAATGGCGCCTGGCGCAGGCATCATCGCCGAATGAAGCGAGAGATCGCGCGCTCGCGTCGCGCTCTGCTCATGACCTAAAACTGATCGGCGGGCCGGTTATTTTTTCGCCGGCATATCCACGATCGGCGCCGGCGGACCGTTCCGCTTTTGCGTATCGACGATGGGCGCGGGTGTTGCGCGCTCGTCGACCGGCGCGTCACTGGCTTTTTTTCCAGATTGCTTGACCGCACCGCTGACCGACGAAAGTGCGGCCTGACAATCGGCGTTCTGACCCGGGCCGGTTTCTATCAGTGGAAGCAGTGCGAGTATTGGGTTCACAAGTGCAAGACCTATTGCGCCGAGGCCGCGCCCGACGGTCTGCGCTGACACACCGAAGTCGACATCGCGAAAGGTGCCGTGGATATGCACGGGGCCGCGCAGGGACAGGATGCCCGGCTTCTTCGGCTTGGGGTCGAGCGTGATGTCGAGCTTTTCGGTGCCCAGGTTGATGGATCCGCTACCGCTGATGTTCGACTCCTCGGTATCGAACACGAACAGACCCATCGTTGCAAGGCCATCATCAACCGCAAATGAAACGGCACCACAGCGGATCTGGGTTGGACGATCTCCGCCGAAGAGCAGCGGCACCAGCTCACCGCCATGCAGGTTGACCAGCCATATGCCGAGCTCCGACACGCGCCCACCCGCCATACCCGCGCTGATCGTGCCATCCGAGGTCGCGAGCATGTCAGCAATCGAATTGCCGCGCCCCGCAAGCCGAATCTGCGCGCCCAGCGAGCCGGTGCTCGTGTTCTTGATGGTTTCGACCGTTGGAAACAATTGCCCAAGTTTTACGCGCCGCACATCGATCGAAGCCTTTGCAGCAATTGGGTTGCTGCGTGCATCGAGCGTGATCTGCGAAACAAGATTGCCGCCCGCCAAACCAAAGTTCAATGGGTCGAGCACCAGCACGCCCCCGGCGAGCTTCAGGTGGGTCGAAAAATTTTCCAGCGGTATCTGCTCCGGAATCTTCAGCGTCGCCGCAGTCAGGCGAACGTCGGCATCCATCGCGTTCAACTTCTCCCGGTTGAAGTCGTTATCCGGAAAAACCTTTCCTGTGGGAAGCTTGGCCGGGGCTGCCTTGGCGGGCGTGGACTTACCTTGAACGGGAGCGGCAGACGGAACTTTGGCAGCGCCAGGGCGCGGTGCCAGCCCTATCAGCGGGCCCAGGTCGGCCAAATCCAGGCTCTTACTCTTTAGCGTGGCCGTCAGCATCGGACGTGGCTGACGGCGCTCGTAACGCGCGTCGCCTGCGAGGTCGGTGTTACCGATCACACCGCTGAAATTCTCGTAGGTGTATGTATCGCCATCACGAATCAAGTGACCCGTGACCCGATAAGGCGGCGTGTCCGGCAGCGCGATTGGCAGCGTCGGATACAGAGCGCCCAGGCTTGGCCCGCTGACCGAGACTTTTGCATCGACCCGCGCGAAATTCTTGATGCCTGTGACATGACCCTCCGCGTTCACGGAGGTCCGTCCAAATGTCAGCGCAAGCCGCAACGGAAACGGCTCACTCGAATCCCGCAGCGATAAAACGTTTCCGGTATCAGCCGTGCCCTGGAAGGGGTTGCCACGCCAGCGTCCACCGAACGTCATGCGCGATTCGTAGGCACCGTCGACCCTCGTTTCACCGGAAACGTCGACGTCGATGTTCTGAATCGCATCGCGAAACGACAGGCTTGCGTCGTTCAAAGCGAGCGACTGCACATCAATCGTGCGCGTCGACGGCTCGTCGGATTTTCGCAATTGCCAGTTCGCCCGCCCGTCCTTGTCGCGCACCAGATCAACGTGACCTTCAGTCAGGCTCACAAGAGGCAGCACAATTTCGCTGGTGAACAGCGACGGTATGCTGACGCTCACCATCAGCTCACGCAAAATGCCCAGCGGTTCGTCGCCGGCCCATTCTGCGTTTCCGATCGCGATGTCGGAGATGACAATGCGCGGAAACCGCGCCAGTTCGACGTCCAGATGTCCGATCGTCACGGGCCTTCCACTCGATTCGCTCAAGCGGCGCTCGAGCGGACCGCGAAACCAGTTCCAGTCGAAAATGGCAACGAATACAAGCAGCCCGAGGGCGATCGCACCCAAAATCCATGGCCAGCGTCGCTTGCGCGGAGGCACAGGCGTATCCGGTTTAGATGGAGATGAAGGCGGAGTTGTCACTGTGCTCACGTGTCAGAAAATGCAAATGCTGTGCCCACTGGCCTGGGGCTTGCTAAGAGCATTATCGCGCCTCGATCTACCGAGCACGCGCCACGCAACTTTTAAAGCGCCAGTCAGTCGTTAGCCATGAACACTAGAAGCGAACTTCAGCGCGCCCGAGCACACACCGACTCGCTTTTCCAGCTTGTTTCCTGCGAGACGTTGTACGAGCGGCCGATCCCGGACCGCCATCGCCTGATTTTTTACGTCGGCCATCTGGACGCGTTTGATTGGAACCAACTGGGGCGCGGGGTCCACCGCATGCCGTCGTTCGCTACTGACTTTGATAGCTTGTTTGAAGCCGGCATCGATCCCCCGCCTGGACAAGCCGCTCAAGATACGGCCGCAGACTGGCCCAGGTTGGACGCGGTGACGGCGTACGTTGCGCGCACGCGTACCGCGATTGACCAGATCTGGGATCACATCCCATCCGACATGCAGCAAATGGTCATCGAGCACCGTTGGATGCACGCCGAGACGCTGTGCTACCTGCTCTACCAGCTTGATCCCGAGTTGAAGCGTCGCCCGAAAGTGGCGACAACCTACGATGCACCGGCGCCGAACCCGCGCTTTATAGCCATCCCGGCCGGCGATGCACCCCTCGGTCAACCTCCGGGAATGTTTGGTTGGGACAACGAATTCTCCGCGCATGAGCAGTCGGTCGACGCGTTCGAAATAGCCCAGCACAAAGTGACCAATGCGGAATATTTGCGCTTCGTAGAAGCGGGCGGCACGGCCCCGATCTTCTGGCGGCAGCGGAACGGCGCGTGGTCGCTGCGCCGCATGTTCGACGAAGTGCCCCTGCCTCCAGCGGCCCCCGTGTATGCAACGCATCAGCAGGCAAGCGCGTACGCGCGCTGGGCAGGTTGCGATTTACCGACCGAAGCGCAGTGGCACCGAGCAGCATACGGGCGCAGCGATCAGCGTTTTCCGTGGGGCGACGCCGCGCCCAATGGCGTGCATGGGAATTTTGACTTTGTCGATTGGGATCCGGTTAGCGTCACGACATCGCCGGCGGGCGACAGCGTTTATGGTGTATCGCAGATGATCGGAAACGGATGGGAGTGGACGTCCACGCCGTTTGCGCCGTTCGAAGGCTTCAAGGCGCACACGTACTACCCGGGCTACTCGGCCAACTTTTTTGATGACGAGCACTACGTGCTCAAAGGCGCTTCGCCGGTCACCTCGCGAGCCTTGTTGCGGCGCTCGTTCCGAAACTGGTTCCGCAAAGATTATCCGTACGTCTTTTCTACTATCAGACTGATTAGACGCTGACGCCTACGCCTCGCCCAGAGCGACCGCAAAAGCGCTGGCGGCGTCGCTGTACACCGTTGCCGCCGAATAACCCGCTTGCCTGAAGAGCTCCCGCAACGTTGCGGGCGTGTACTTGTACGAATTTTCGGTGTGAATGTGATCCCCTGCGCGGAACTGACGGCTGTTGGAAGACCATTTAACCGCAAGATCGCGGCGTGCTTCCAGATGCATTTCGATGCGCGAGCATTCGGGATTAAAAAACGCAACATGGCGCCAATCGCCGACGTCGAAATTGCTGTCAAGCACGCCGTTCACGTTGCGGAGCACATTTAGATTGAAAGCAGCAGTAACCCCGAGCGGATCGTCGTAGGCAAGATCCAGCAGCGACTTTTCCTTTACCAGATCCACGCCCAGCAGCAGGTGGCTGTCGGGTCCGCCGGCCGCTCGCACACGTTGCAAGAACGCGAGCGCCTGGTCAGGCGTAAAGTTTCCAATCGACGAACCGGGAAAGAAAAATGCACGCGCGCCGCGCTCGACCTGAGGCGGCAGCTGGATGGTCCGCGTGAAGTCCTGCGCAATCCCTAGCATCTGATGTTGTGGATTGCGGGCGGCAAGAATCTCGAGGCGCTCCCGCAGAAAATCCGCTGCGATGTCGATTGCCACATATTGCGTCGGTGCCAGCCATCCAAATAGGCGCTCCGCCTTTTCGCAATTGCCGGCGCCGAGATCGATCAACACACTGCCCGGCCCGATGCGCGCCGCAATTTCGTGCACGTGCGCGTCGACGATCGATCGCTCGGTGCGCGTCAGTGGATATTCCGGCAGCTCGCAGATCGCCTCGAACAGACGCGAGCCGAGTGAGTCATAAAAATATTTAGGCGGTATGAAAGCAGCAGGTTCCAGCAGCGCGGCAGTTAGCTCCACGCGGGGATCGATCGTCTGGCCGAGCAGATTTATAAATAGCGGGCGAGTGCGCGGCGGAGCAAGAATTTCGTCTGGAACCATCGCCGGATTTTAACCCTCGCTACAAAGCGCGCTAATACGGATGTGTCGTTGCGTATAGACCTGCAGCGTGCAGCACGCGCAGCACTTCTTCAATGTGATCCGGGCCGCGCGTCTGCAGAACGAACTCGAGTTCTGCGTTTTGCACCGGCAACGTCGTAAACGCCCGTTGATGCTCGACCTCTTCAATGTTGGCGCCCGCTTGCCCAATCAACGTGGCCGCACGCGCCAGTTCGCCCGGGACATCGCGCGTGTGCACGCGAATTCGAGCCAATCGACCAGCACGAACCATGCCGCGTTCGATGATATCGGCCAAAAACATCGGATCGATGTTCCCGCCGCACAGGATCAGACCGACCTTGCGCCCCGCAAATCGCTCGCGGTGACGCATCACCGCGGCCAGACCCGTGGCACCAGCGCCCTCGACCACGGTTTTTTCAATCTCGAGCAACATCACGATCGCCTGTTCGATGTCGCCTTCGGAAACCAGCACGACGTCGTCGACCAATTTCCTGACGATCTGCAGTGTCAGATCGCCAGGATGCTTTACCGCAATGCCTTCGGCCAGCGTTGCATTGGCCGAAGGCATGTCCACGCCCTTGAACGCGGCATACATCGACGGGAACTGTTCGGTCTGCACACCGACGATGTCGATCGTCGGCTTTAATTGGTGCGCAGCCACTGCGATTCCAGAGATCAGTCCTCCGCCTCCGACCGCAACGCACAGGCAGTCGATCTCAGGCTGCTGCTGCAGCATTTCGAGCGCGATCGTTCCCTGCCCCGCGATGATGTCGGCATCGTCGTATGGGTGAACCATCGTCAATGCACGCGAGATCGCCAACCGCGCGGCCTCCGTCTTTGCATCGTCGAACGTATCGCCGAAAAGAACCACTTCCGCACCGAAGCCGCGCGTGCGCTCGATCTTGACCATCGGCGAGAAACGCGGCATCACGATCACCGCTGGTACGCTGAGCCGCTGTGCGTGATAGGCGACACCCTGCGCATGATTGCCAGCCGAAACGGCAATCACACCCTTGTCGCGTTGCTGCTTCGACAGCAATGAAAGCTTGTTCAGAGCGCCGCGTTCCTTGAATGACGAGGTGAACTGCAGGTTCTCAAACTTCAGGTAGATCTCGGCGCCGGTGATCTGTGACAAGGTCTGCGAATGCAGGCACGGCGTGATCTCGACGTGCCCCGCAATACGCGCTTGCGCCGCAACAACATCGTTATAGGTGACTGCGAGAGCGCTCAAGTGGGTTGGCGGCACGATGGGGAAGCGATTGTAACGAGCGCTGTTCGTTCAAGCCCGACCGGTGCACTCCGTAGAATGATTGGCATGCTGTCAATCGCAGGTTTGGTCAAGCGCTTCGGCAACCGCACGGTACTCGACCAACTGGCGCTCGATGTCGCAGGCGGTGAGTATGTGGCGATCGTCGGTGAGTCGGGCTCGGGCAAATCGACACTGTTGAATTTAATCGCAGGTCTGGAGCGACCCGATGCCGGAAGCGTAGTCGTTGACGGCTCCGATCTCGCCGCGATGGAGGATGACCAGCGCACGCTGACGCGCAGGGCGCGACTTGGTTTTGTCTTTCAATCGTTTCACATCCTGCCCCATTTAACGATTCAGCAGAACGTCGAGCTGCCGCTGGTGTTGCTTGCAGTGGCGCGCGAACAGCGCAGCGCCCGAAGCAGCGAGCTGCTGACGGCAGTGGGGCTTGGCGATCGCGCCGACAGCATGCCGCGCGAACTTTCCGGCGGTGAAATGCAACGCGTTGCAGTCGCGCGCGCGCTGGTGCACCGCCCTGCACTCATCCTGGCCGACGAACCGACGGGCAATCTCGATCCAGACACGGCGCAAACGGTCCTGAATCTTCTTGCAC
>JACCYC010000036.1 GCA_013696665.1 Burkholderiaceae bacterium
CCCAACGCAACAACCTGCGCCGCCCACTTGACAGCATCAAGACCGGTCGGGTTGCGCCCACCATGCGTGTAGACCTCCCACCCTGCACCATCCTTTCTCTTCCTTGCGTCGATTGCAACGACAATGCACTGCGAGCCGAAGCGGCCGCTGGCGGCGGCAACAAGTTGTGGATCCTGCACTGCGGCAGTATTGATCGACACCTTATCCGCGCCCGCGTTCAGCAGCCGGCGCACGTCTTCGACCTTGCGCACGCCACCGCCGACTGTCAGCGGGATGAACACGCGGTTGGCCACCGCCGCAATCACATCAACGATGATGTCGCGCTGATCCGAGCTTGCCGTGATGTCCAGAAACGTCAATTCATCCGCCCCGGCGGCGTCGTAGCGGCCGGCAATCTCAACCGGATCCCCGGCGTCACGCAGGCTTACAAAGTTGACACCTTTGACTACGCGTCCGGCGTTGACGTCGAGACAAGGAATGACGCGGTTGGCAAGCATGGCTGGCAGGCGGCCGCCGAGCGCGGCGCCGCCTAGGCAGCGAGAGCGTCAGCGCGCTCCTGGGCCGCCTTGAAGTCGATCGCGCCTTCGTACAGCGAGCGTCCGAGTATCACGCCTTCAACGCCGTCTTCCTGCATTGCGCAAAGCTGCTCGATGTCGGACAAACTCGCAACACCGCCGCTTGCGATGATCGGAATCTTGACCTGCTTGGCAAGCGCTGCAGTGGCCTCGATATTGACACCGGTCATCATGCCGTCGCGCCCGATATCGGTATAGATGATGGCCTCGAGCCCGTAGTCCTCAAATTTCAGAGCAAGATCGGTCACATCGTGTCCGGTCATCTTGCTCCAACCATCGGTGGCAACCTTGCCGGCCTTTCCGTCGAGGGCAACGATCACATGACCGCCGAAGGCGCTGCATGCGTCGTGCAGAAAGCCTGGATTCTTGACGGCCGCTGTACCGATCACCACAAAGCTCACGCCATCGTCGATGTAGCGCTCGATGATATCGAGATCACGCAGCCCTCCGCCCAGCTGCACCGGCAATTCGTCTCCCACCGCCTTGACAATCCTCTTGATCACCAACTCGTTGACCGGCCGTCCGGAGCGGGCACCGTTCAGATCGACGATATGCAACCGGCGTGCACCCTGATCGCGCCAATAGCGGGCCATTGCAACCGGGTCTTCGGAAAAAACGGTGACGTCTGCGTCCATGTTGCCCTGGCGCAGGCGCACACAATGTCCGTCTTTCAGATCAATGGCCGGGATAAGCAGCATGAGAGTGCGGGAGAGCGACCTTGATGAACTCGCTCAAGGGTTCCAGCGCGTGAAGTTCTCGTAGATACGTAGGCCGGCAGCGGCGCTCTTTTCGGGATGAAACTGCGTGGCGAAAATATTATCTCTCGCGACGGCGCAGGTAAAGACGCCGCCATATGTAGTTTCCCCTGCAATCAGATCTTTTGCCAGCGGTGCGACGTAATAACTGTGCACGAAATAGAACCAACTTTGGTCCTCAATTCCGTCCCATAGCGCATGCGGCTTGCGCTGCATCACGCGATTCCATCCAATGTGGGGCACCTTGAGCCGCGCGCCATTCGTGTTCTGCATGTCTTCGCCGAAGCGTACGACATCGCCGGCGAACACTCCGAGCCCGCTGGCCCCGCCTTCTTCGCTGCGGTCAAACAACATCTGCTCGCCGATGCAAACCGCCAGCAGAGGCCGGCTCGCGGCTGCGTGGCGCACGGCGTCTTCCAGCCCAGATTCCCGCAGATTTCGCATGCAATCAGGCATGGCGCCCTGACCCGGAAACACGACGCGCGCCGCGGCGCGCACTGTTTGGGCATCGGACGTGATTTCGACTCTTTCAGTCGGAGCAACGTGCTCGATCGCCTTGGCGACGGAACGCAGATTCCCCATGCCATAGTCAACGACCGCAATCATCGCCTAACATTCGCTACAGCAAGCCCTTTGTAGACGGAATGCTTCCCGCTGCCCGCGCGTCGTGTTCGACCGCCATGCGCAGCGCT
Organism: Burkholderiaceae bacterium; assembly: GCA_013696665.1. Taxonomy (GTDB): domain Bacteria; phylum Pseudomonadota; class Gammaproteobacteria; order Burkholderiales; family Burkholderiaceae_F; genus JACCZX01. Next base: position 2,023 of record JACCYC010000036.1, read on the forward strand.
CGCGCAAATGCCTTGAACACGGTTTCGCACTGATGATGCGAGTTGTCGCCCCGCAGGTTGTCGACATGCAGCGTTGCCAGCGCGTGATTGGTAAAGCCCTGAAAGAATTCGTGCGCAAGATCAACATCGAATCCGCCAATCATCGCGCGCGTAAACGGAACGTGCCACTCCAGACCGGGTCGACCCGACAGGTCGACGACAACGCGCGACAATGCTTCGTCGAGCGGAACGTAAGCATGTCCGTAACGGCGTATGCCAGCCTTGTCGCCGAGCGCCTTGGCAAGTGCCTGACCGAAGGCGATGCCGACGTCTTCGACCGTGTGGTGGCCGTCGATGTGAAGGTCGCCGCGCGCTTCGATCGTCAGATCAAACGCCCCATGACGGGCGATTTGTTCGAGCATGTGATCGAAGAAGCCAATGCCCGTGGAAAGTTTGCTGACGCCGCTGCCGTCAAGATCGACGGCCACACGAATCTGCGTTTCCCGAGTGTTGCGCTCGATTTCAGCGCGTCGATTTTTGTGAACCATATCCGGCTAGCTTAAGCCAGCGCAACGTCTCAAGACGAGCGGTGCTATGGCGCTTGATTGAATCGATGGTCATTGTCCGACATTGAGCGAGGCGCGCAGCGCCTTCACGAATGTCTCGTTTTCAGCCGCCGTGCCGACCGTCACGCGCAAGCAGCCTTCCAAAAGAGCGTGAGAACCTGCCAGATTCTTGATCAGTACGCCGCGTTGCTTAAGACCGGCAAACACCGTGGCCGCATCTTTGACCCGAAACAGAATGAAGTTGGCCGCTGACTCAAACGCGCGCACGCCGGGCATTCCCTGCAGTTGACCCAGGAGCTTCGCACGCTCGCTGCGCAAAGACGCAGCCTGGGAGTCGAGGATCGACATGTGTTCCAGCATCAGGTCGGCGGCCGCCAGCGTCAGCACGCTGACGTTATACGGCGGGCGAAGTTTCTCGAATTGTTCGATCCAGTCGACATCAGCGGCCAGATAGCCGAGGCGGATTCCGGCAAGCCCGAGCTTGGACAATGTTCGCAACACAAGCAGATTGGGCGCGCGCTTCAGCCACGGCATCCACGTGTCCTGCGCGAATGGCAGGTAGGCTTCGTCGAGCACGACGATGCCAGGCGCGGCGCGCAAAATCATTTCGATAGCGCTTCGCTCGAACAAATTGCCGGTTGGGTTGTTGGGGTAAGCCATGAATACGATCGCCGGCCTATGCTCCTCGATCGCTTCCAGCATGCGCACGGTATCGAGTGCAAAATTTTCTTTCAGCGGCACACCAACATACTTGCAGTGATCAAAACGCGCCGACATTTCGTACATCACGAAGCTGGGAGCCGGGGCCAGCACGGTGGCCCCCGGCTTTGCACACGCCAGAATCAGAAGGTGGATCAATTCATCAGAGCCGTTGCCAAGCATCAATTGCATGCCGGCGGGCAGGCCGACGAGTTTTCCAAGACGCTCCTTGAAGCCGCGCGGATCCGACATCGGGTAACGATTCAACGCCTGACGCCCGAGACGCTCGCCGAGTTGTTGCTGCAACCCCTCGGGCAGCGAGAACGGATTTTCCATTGCGTCAAGCTTGACGAAGCCAACCGCACTGGGCACTGGATAGGCCTTGATCGCACGCACATCGTCACGAATCACCGAAAGGTCGGGGCGTGGTCCGAATCGATCCATCATTGCGGCGGGGTGCAACTCATCATGCCGAATCTCTTGCGGAGCTTGCGTTCACGTTCCCGCTGCTGATGCGGCACTCGGCGCTTGCCGCATGCGCAGGCAAACGTTCGCCGCGTGCGAGCGTCGCAGCCACCTTGCCCAAGGTGCTCGCGCCCGCCACCGAAACGTGAATGAGGCTCGTGCGCTTCTGGAAGTCGTGAACGCCGAGCGCCGACGAAAAGCGTGCGGATCGCGCGGTCGGCAACACGTGATTGGGACCAGCGCAATAGTCGCCGATCGCTTCGCTGGTATGGCGACCTAGAAAAATCGCACCGGCGTGCCTGATTTTTGGCAGCCACCGGTGAGGATCGTCGGTCGAGATTTCCAGATGCTCAGGTGCGATGCGGTTGGCCACCTCGCACGCTTGATCGAGATCGCGCGTAAGGATGAATGCGCCGCGGTTGCGCAGCGATGTTTCAATGATCGCGCGTCGCGGCATGGTTGGCAGCAGGCGATTAATCGAGGCCTGAACGTGGTCGATGAAATCGGTGTTGTCCGTTAACAAGATCGCCTGTGCCGATTCATCGTGCTCGGCTTGCGAAAACAGATCGAGCGCGATCCAGTCGGGATCGGTCTTTCCGTCGCAAATAACCAGAATCTCGCTGGGCCCGGCAATCATGTCGATTCCGACTTTTCCAAATACGTAACGCTTGGCGGCGGCAACGTAGGCATTTCCGGGGCCGACGATCTTGTCGACTGCTGGAATCGTGCGCGTGCCGTAGGCGAGCGCGCCTACCGCCTGCGCACCCCCGATCGTAAATACGCGCGTGACACCGGCCAGTGACGCTGCGGCGAGCACCAAAGCATTGCGCTCACCCTCCGGCGTTGGGACCACCATCACGATCGTTTCGACGCCGGCCACCTGCGCCGGTATCGCATTCATCAATACCGACGACGGATACGCAGCCAGCCCGCCCGGCACATACATGCCCACGCTTGCAAGCGCGCCGACACGCTGCCCGAGCTCGGTGCCGTCGTCTTCGGTATAACTCCAGCTCGTGGCAACCTGACGCTGGTGAAACGCGCGAATGCGACCGGCCGCGGTTGCAAGTGCGCTGCGCTCAACCTCGGGTAATGCGTCGAGCGCCCCGCGCATGTCAGAGGGATCGACCTCAAGCTGGGCCGGGGCCAACACATTCATGCGGTCGAATCGATTCGTATATTCGATCAGCGCCGCGTCACCCCGGAGCCGGACATCGTCAACAATCGCCCCCGCGACCCGCTCAATCTCTTTATCAACTGAGGTGTCGGTTGCGACCAGCGCGGCAAACTGCACATCGAAGTCTGCATTGCGCGCGTCAAGGCAGCGTATTTGCATGCGCTCCATCAGCCCGAAAACGCGGCCGAGGCCTCTTCGATGCGAGCAATGAACGGCATCAGCTCCTCACGCCGCACCTTCAGCGCAGATTGATTGACGATCAGCCGCGCCGAGATCTTTGCGACTTCCTCGACGTCGATCAGATTGTTCGCCTTCAACGTAGCGCCGGACGACACCAGATCGACGATTGCATCGGCGAGCCCCGCCAGAGGGGCCAGCTCCATCGAGCCGTACAGTTTGATCAGATCAACGTGCACGCCTTTGGCAGCAAAATGTTCACGCGCCGTTTGCACGTATTTGGTCGCGACGCGCAAGCGTGCACCGCGGCGCACCGCGTTAGCGTAATCGAAGCCAATGGGTACGGCTACGCACAAGCGGCAGCGTGCGACGCCGAGATCGACCGGCTGATAAAGGCCCCGGTCTCCCCATTGCGCACCGTGCTCGAGCAACACGTCCTTGCCAGCGACACCAAGCTCTGCGGCACCATATTGCACGTACGTGGGGACGTCTGACGCCCGCACCACGACAATACGCAAACCAGGATCGGTCGTCCCGATGATCAGCTTGCGCGAGCTCTCGGCTTCTTCAAGCGGGGCGATTCCAGCCGCGGCCAGCAGCGGTTGAACCTCGTCGAATATGCGGCCCTTTGACAACGCCAGCGTAATCACAAAGCTCCCACGCTTCTCCTCACTTCACTCGTACCACGTCTGCGCCCAACGCCGCAAGCTTGCTTTCCATTCTTTCGTACCCGCGGTCCAGATGGTAGATGCGGTCGACCACGGTTTCACCCGCTGCCGCCAAGGCCGCCACGACCAGGCTCGCAGACGCGCGCAGGTCCGTCGCCATCACGGGTGCGCCGGTCAAACGTGCAACGCCGCGAACGGTTGCGGTGTTGCCGTCGATTGAAATGTCGGCACCCAGGCGCTGTAATTCATGGACATGCATAAAGCGGTTCTCGAAGATGGTCTCTGTGACCTTGCCTACGCCGTCGGCAGATGAATTCAGTGCGATAAATTGCGCCTGCATGTCGGTGGGAAATTCCGGATACGGTGCCGTACGCAGGCTGATTGCGTTCGCGCGCTGACTCATATCCACGCGCAGCAAGCCATTTTGTGTATCGATCTGCGCTCCTGCTTCACGCAATTTGTCGATCACCGAGTCCAGTGTTCGGGGATCCGCGCCTCGCAACGTGGCGCGACCGCCCGCTGCTGCAACCGCCGTCAGGAAAGTGCCGGTTTCAATTCGATCGGGCATGACCCGATGCGTCGCACCATGAAGGCGCTCGACACCTTCGATCGAGATGCGCGAAGTACCGACGCCGCGAATCCGTGCACCCATCGCGTTCAGCGCGTTCGCAAGGTCGGCGACTTCGGGCTCGCGAGCGGCGTTCTCGATCACGGTTTCGCCCTTCGCAAGCGCGGCAGCCATCATCAGATTCTCGGTGCCGGTCACCGTCACCATGTCGGTGACGATGCGCGCGCCGCGCAACCGCTCGGCTTGCGCAACCACAAAGCCATTTTCGATTCGAATCGTCGCGCCGAGCGCTTCCAGCCCTTTGATGTGCTGGTCTACCGGACGCGCCCCAATGGCGCAACCACCCGGCAGAGAAACGCGTGCCGAGCCGAAGCGCGCGACGAGTGGACCGAGCACCAGAATTGACGCACGCATTGTCTTAACCAACTCGTACGCGGCTTCGGTCTGCGTGACGGCATCGGCCTTCAATCGCACAGTGTTGCCGCTCCGCTCGACGCTAACGCCCATTTGCCGGAGCAGCTTTAACGTCGTCGCGACGTCTTGCAGTTCCGGCACGTTCTCGGCGATCAATTCATCGGCGGTCAGCAACGAAGCAACGAGGATTGGCAGTGCGGCGTTTTTAGCGCCCGAAACCGTGATCTCGCCATCAAGCCGCGTACCGCCGCGAATTCTCAGTTTGTCCATTGCGCCATCGATGTGAGGCCGATCGCGCGGCAAAGCCGGTGCGCGAAACTGTACGGGGCGAGTAAGTCGGTCCGGTGCGACAGGCAGTGCGTCGGGCATCGCTGTGTCCTTGCAAACGGGTCCGCGAAATGCGGATTTGCGCACGCAAGCGTGCCCCGGCAAAACGCTCGGAGCACGAACGGCCGGTGAAGGTACGATGAAGTCATGCGCCCTGTGAACCCGCATATTCGCCCGGGGTCAGGGTGCGCATCGACAGGGCATGAATCTCCTGACGCATTCGATCCCCGAGCGCGCGGTAAACACGCTGGTGACGAGCCACGCGGGACTCGCCCTCGAAAGCCGCGCTGACGATCAGTGCCTGAAAGTGGCGGCCATCGCCCGTGACCTCAAGAACTGCACAATCGAGACCGCTCGCGATGTAGCGCTCGATGTCTCCTGGCGTCGGTTCCATCAGGCGGTCCTGGTCATTGACGCAGCTGGAAGCCGCGCGCGAGCAGGTTGAGCGCGATGCCGGCGACGACCACGAATGCGCATGCAAGTACGCCGAGGCTTATCCATGGATTGACATCGGACTGCGCGAAGAAGCCGTAACGAAAGCCATCGATCATGTAAAAAAACGGGTTGAGGTGCGACACCGTCCGCCAAAATTCCGGCAGGCCGTTAACCGAGTAGAACACGCCCGACAGGAACGTCGCCGGCATCACGATGAAGTTCTGAAACCCGGCGAGCTGGTCAAACTTGTCGGCCCATATACCGGCAATCAAACCGAGCGTTCCCAGCATTGCTGCGCCTAGAACGCCGAACGCAAGCGCCCACAACGGAGCCGCGAACGCCGGAGGTGCAAAGCCCACCGTGAAGATCAGCACGCCAAGGCCGACGACAATACCGCGCACAACAGAGGCTCCAACGTAAGCACCGAACAGTTGCCAATGCGAAAACGGCGGCAGCAGCACGAAGATCAGGCTGCCCATTATCTTCGACTGAATCAGACTCGATGATGAGTTGGCAAAAGCATTTTGCAGCACCGACATCATCACCAGACCCGGAATCAGAAACGCCGTATAGCTGACGCCCGGCAGCGCCTGCACGTGGGCCTCGAGAACGTGACTGAAGACAAGCAGGTAAAGCACAGCGGTAAGGACCGGAGCGGCAATCGTCTGGAAGCCGACCTTCCAGAATCGCAGCATTTCCTTCGCCAGCAACGTCCGGAACGAGACCAGCTTGGAACCCGTGCCAGACTCGGACGCGATGCTGAGGGCCGCGGCGGCTGGAACCAGGCGGTCGCGATCGCCCGCGCCGACCGTGTTCATGCGGTTGCCAACGCCGGAATACGCTCGGATTCGGCCCGGTCCGCCATCAGCTGCAAGAACACATCTTCAAGATCAGCGCGGCCCACTTCCAGATCTTCAATCTCGCAGCCCGCCGCCGCGCAGTCGGCCAGGACCCGGCCGACGTCGGCGGGCTGGGCAAGGCGCAACACAATCGCCCCGTCGCGCTCGTCGATCCGGTGCACAAGCACCGACGGCGGCAAAACTCCGCGGGCTCGGACAATCATCTGCACACCTTCGATATGCGACAACAGCGCACGCGTCGTGTCCAATGCAATGACGCTACCCGATTTAAGCATTGCGATCCGCTGACAGAGCGCCTGCGCCTCTTCAAGGTAGTGCGTCGTCAGAACGATCGTGTGCCCTTCACGATTCAGCCGGCGAACGAACGCCCACAATGTTTGGCGCAACTCCACGTCAACGCCGGCAGTGGGCTCATCGAGCACGATGACCGGTGGCTTGTGAACCAGCGCCTGCGCCACCAGCACGCGGCGCTTCATGCCGCCAGACAGCGCGCGCATATTGGAGTCTGCCCTTGACGAGAGCCCAAGATTCGCGAGTACTTCGTCGATCCACGCTCGGTTGTTCGTCAGCCCAAAGTAGCCGGACTGAAACACAAGCGTTTCACGGACCGTAAAAAATGGGTCGAAGGCAAGCTCCTGCGGCACCACCCCGAGCGACAATCGCGCGGCCCGATAGTCGTCGACAACATCATGGCCCATGACGGCAACGGTTCCGGAATTTGCGCGCACGAGCCCGGCAATGATTGAGATCAGAGTGGTCTTGCCGGCGCCGTTAGGCCCCAGTAGCCCGAAGAACTCGCCACGCTCGACCTCGAGGTCGACAGAATCGAGCGCGGTGAGTGACCCATAGCGCTTGGTCACGCCGGAAACCCGAATCGCAGTCACGCAGAACCGCTTGCTGGAGGGTGAAGCCAGAATCGCCGCTGACTTACGCGAGCGCGGCGTTGCTGATCGGCAGAATGTTGCTGACGCCGTAGACCTTCGCCAGACTCAACATGTCATCGGGAACGCCGATAACTTCAATCGACTTGCCCGCAGCGAGCGCCGCGCGCTGCCACGCCAGTAACACCACGAGTGCGGATGAGTCGCATGTTCGCACGGCGGACAAATCGAACGATGCATCGCCCCGTTCGATCGCCTCGATACCGAGCCCGGCGAGCGGAACCGCGTTCGCAAGGCTCATGTCATCGGCCTCGATGCGCATGCTGCGACTACGCTTTTTTCCCGGCGAGCTGAGCGTTCCGCTCGGATAATGTCTTGATCAAGCCATCAATGCCAACTGAATTGACCTGCGAGCTGAATTGCGACTTGTAGTTTTCCACCAGCCACACGCCGAGAATGTTGATGTCATAGATCTTCCAGCCGCCGTCGCCCTTTTCAAGCCGATAGTCGAGCTGGATTGGATCGCCACGAGACGCGACAACCTGGGTGCGAACGATTACGTCGGTATCGGTGGGTTGCGCGCGAAATGGCCGCAGCTCGACTTTGTGATCGCTGACCTGCGCCAAGGCGCCGCTGTAGGTGCGAACCAAAAGCGTACGAAATTCGCGGGTCAGTGCGGTGCGCTGCTCGGGTGTCGCAGTGCGCCAGCCCGGCCCCACTGACAGTTGGGTCATCTTCTGAAAATCGGTGTACGGCAAAACCTTTTGGTCGACCAGCTGCTGCACGCGATTCGCATCGCCCGATTTCAACGCTTTGTCGGCCTTGATGGCGTTGAGCACCTCGTTCGACAAGTCACGCACCATCGCGTCGGGCGCGGCGGCAGGAGCCTGCGCGTGCGACGACGTAGCGATCAGCGCAGATGTGGCCAGAGAAAACAACAAACCTCGTGTGAATCGCATCGTGATCCGTTCCGTGAAAGTGAGTTAGTTGACGCCTACTGCAACTAAGACCGTTGCCGGTGCCAAATGTTCGTGGTACCGGCTACTTGGCACCTGGCGCGCCCGATTGCGGCGGTACCAGCTCCTTCTTAACGTTCGGGGCCGCTGCCGGTGGACCGCCAGTCGACGCTGGGGAATCGGTTTCGCTCGGCGGGGGCGCGCCGTCATGCACCTGGTTTCGGCGCCGCTGTAAGTAACCATCACGAATAAATCGATATTTATCGAGCGCAGCTCCGGAAATTAACTCGTCGGTCTGCAGCAACTGCGCGCGCTGGTCAACCACACGGGTGCCGATGATCGCATTGCGTACGCGAATGTTGTCGATGTAAAAGTTGGGGTCAAGATACGGTTCGACGCCGTACACGCCGATTGCATCGCGTAGGGTGCTCGGTCCCAGGATGGGAACAACGAGGTACGGCCCCGCGCCAATTCCCCAGCGGCCCAGCGTCTGCCCGAAATCTTCGCTGTGCTTTTCGAGCCCCATGGCCCGCGCAGGATCGAAGCATCCGGCAAGCCCGACGGTCGTGTTAACGACAAAGCGGCATGTGTCCGATAGCGCGTCGACGGGTTTGCCCTGAAGCAGATTGTTCACCGCGTTCGAGGGTTCGCGGAAATTGCTGAAGATATTGCTGATGCAGTCGCGTACCGGCTCGGGCAACACGTACTGATACGCCTGTGCGACCGGCTTCAGTATTGCGCGATCAACCACATCGTTGAATTCGAATACCTGACGGTTGAACGACTCGATGGGGTCGCGCGCGTCGTTGCCGGAATCTGCCGGAATCGTTGCGCAGCCGCCCGAAACGATGACTGCGAGCGCCAACAATGCAAGGCGAGGAAACCGTGAAGAAGTGGAGTCGGTCATTGCTTTATCTCAGCGCCAGAAGATTTACGCCCGATCACGTCACTTTGCCGGGGCCGGAGCCGGAGCCGGGGCCGGAGCCGGAGCCGGGGCCGCATCGGGTGGGTCGGCGGCCTTGTTATACAAGAATTGGCCAATCAGGTTCTCCAGCAAAACGGCCGATTGCGTTAGCTTAATCACGCCACCGTTCTCCAGATTCTTATCGGACCCGCCCGGGACCAGCCCGATGAACTGATCACCCAGCAACCCGGACGTCAGTATTTTCGCCGACGTGTCGCTTGGGAATTTCATGTCCTGCTCGAGTTCCATTGTGACCGCGCCCTGATAGGTTTTAGTGTCGAGCACGATTGACTTGATGCGCCCGACGGTGACGCCGGCACTCTTGACCGGTGACCGCACCTTTAACCCGCCGATATTGTCGAAGCTCGCTCTCACTTCGTAGGTCTCACCGACAACGAAGTTGCCGAGATTGGCGGCTCTGAGCGCCAGGAACAAGACCGCCAGAATGCCGAGCAACACGAAAAGCCCGACCAGTGTTTCAACGCCTTTGCGTCCCATATGTCCTTCTCCGAATGGCTCTAGCCCGGCGCGCTGAACATCAACGCAGTCAGGACGAAATCGAGGCTCAGAACAAGCAGCGAGGAAATAACCACCGTACGCGTGGTGGCCTCCGCCACACCCTCCGGAGTGGCGGTGGCCTCAAAGCCCTGATACAACGCAACGACGGTGCAGGCAACGCCGAACACGAAGCTCTTGACTATGCCATTGCCGACATCATCGATGGCGTCGACTCCGTTTTGCATCTGTGACCAAAATGCGCCGGAATCGATGCCGATCATCAGCACACCTACCACGTACCCGCCAAGGATTCCAACCGCCGAAAACATCGCCGCCAGCAGCGGCATCGAAATGATGCCGGCCAGCAATCGTGGCGCCAGTACCCGCGCCTTTGGATCGACTGCCATCATCTCCATCGCCGCAAGCTGCTCACCCGCTTTCATCAGGCCAATTTCAGCGGTCAGCGATGTCCCCGCGCGGCCAGCGAACAGCAGCGCAGTGACGACGGGTCCGAGCTCGCGCACCAGCGACAGCGCCACGACCAGGCCAAGCGAGGCGGTCGCGCCGTAACGACTTAACGTGTAGTAGCCCTGCAATGCGAGAACGAAGCCCACGGCAAGTCCCGAGGCCAAAATGATGACCAGCGACCGATTGCCGATTGCGTGAATTTGCGCGATGGTCAAGAAAGGGCGCGTGATCGCAGAAAGCGAATTGCGCAGCAGGTCAATCACGAAAAACGTGGCGTGGCCCATCCCACGCAGCACGTCTAGCGCCTGAATTCCCAGCCGTGGCAACAGATCAGCGCGCTTCATGCACGTAGCCCGAGATCCTGCACGAATGGCTTGGCGGGGTAATGGAACTTCACCGGCCCATCGGGCTCACCGCGAATGAACTGGCGCACTTCGGGATCATCAGACGCCTCCACTTCGGCCGGCGTGCCGTGCCCGACCACGCGGCCGGCGGACATCACGTATACGTAGTCACTAATCTTGAAACACTCTCGGACATCATGCGAAACCACCAACGAAGTTCCACCGGTGGCATCGTTGAGCTCGCGGATCAGATTTGCCGCCACTCCAAGTGAAATCGGATCGAGCCCGGCGAAGGGCTCGTCATACATGATCAGTTCCGGGTCGAGCGCCATCGCACGCGCGAGCGCGACCCGGCGTGCCATCCCACCGGACAGATCCGCAGGCTTCAACTGCGCGACGCCGCGCAATCCGACTGCATTTAACTTCATCAACACAAGATCTCGCACCATCATCGGCGGCAACGCCGTGTGTTCACGCAACGGAAATGCAACGTTGTCGAACACCGTCAGGTCAGTAAATAGCGCGCCGAACTGGAACAGCAGGCCGACCCGGCGGCGCAATCGGAACAGCGCTTCCCGGACGCGTGGATTAACGTGTTCGCCGTCGAACATGATTCTGCCCTTGGTCGGCGTCAGCATTCCTCCAATGAGCCGCAGCAAGGTCGTCTTGCCGCACCCGGAGCCACCCATGATTGCGATGACCTTGCCGCGCGGAAAAGACATCGAAATGTCATGCAGCACAACGCGACGGCCGTCGTAGCCGAACGTCACGTGATCGAGCTGCACGAGCGCGTCTTTATCCATTCTTCTAGTTGTTGGGTCGAGCGAGCCGCCGCTGGCCGGGCAGCGGCGGATTGTCGCACGCCGACTGGCTCGTTTTCGCCCTTTGACGCTAGCCTAAAAGCGCCCAGCGACACGCCGTGACTACCGAACTGGCTTGGACCTAACGCGGCAGCGTACTGCTTCCCATCAGGTACTCGTCAACGGCGCGTGCACATTGGCGGCCTTCGCGAATTGCCCACACGATCAGCGACTGCCCGCGCCGCATGTCGCCCGCGGCGAAAACCTTGGCGACGCTGGTCTGATAACACCCGGTGCCATCGGTCGTAGCACGCGCATTGCCGCGCGAATCTCTGGCAACGCCAAAGCTTTCGAGCGCCGAAGCTACCGGCGCGACAAAGCCCATGGCGAGCAGCACCAGATCAACCGGAACTTCGAATTCGGAATCGGGCAATTCGACCATGCGCGAAATCCCGGTGGTCACATCCCGCTGCCATTCGACGCGAGCCGCGATCAGTGCGACAACGTTGCCGTTGGCGTCGCCTCTGAACGCCTTGGTGGCGATCGCCCACTCACGCACGACGCCTTCTTCGTGTGAGCTCGAGGTCCGTAGCTTGATGGGCCAGTAGGGCCAGGTCATCGGCTTGTTCTCGGCCTCGGGCGGTTGCGGCAACAGCTCCCATTGGGTCACGCTCTTGGCACCTTGCCGATTGCTCGTACCCACACAGTCCGAACCCGTGTCGCCACCCCCGATGACGATCACGTGCTTTCCGGTCGCCATTATTTGATTAATAACCTTGTCGCCGGCGACCACTTTGTTCTGCGAGGGCAGAAAATCCATTGCAAAGTGCACGCCGTTGAGTTCGCGTCCTGGCACCGGCAGATCACGCGGCTGCTCGGCGCCGCCAGCCAGGATCACCGCGTCGAACTCGGTCATCAGCTGCTCCGGCGCGATCTCAACCCCGCCGCCGGTTTCGCTGTCGCCACTGCCGACGTGCACGCCGGTCCGAAACTTCACGCCTTCTGCGGACATCTGCGCGACGCGCCGATCGATATGCGACTTCTCCATTTTGAAATCAGGGATGCCATAGCGCAGCAAGCCGCCGATTCGATCATTTTTCTCGTACACCGTGACTGCGTGGCCCGCCCGCGCGAGCTGCTGTGCGGAGGCGAGCCCTGCGGCCCCGCTGCCGACTACCGCGATGCGCTTGCCGGTGCTCGTTGCGGGCGGCTGTGGAACGACCCAGCCTTCTTCCCAACCCTTATCAATGATCTTGTGCTCAATCGATTTAATTCCGACCGGTTCGTCATGAATGTTCAAGGTACAGGCGGCCTCGCACGGCGCCGGGCAGACCCGCCCCGTGAATTCCGGAAAGTTGTTCGTGCTGTGCAGAACGTCGAGCGCGGTCTTCCAGTCCTGTTGGTAGACCAGGTCGTTGAAGTCCGGGATGATGTTGTTGACCGGGCAGCCCTGATTGCAAAACGGAATGCCGCAGTCCATGCAGCGCGCGGCCTGCACACCCGCGGCGCTGTCTGACAGATGCAGCGTGAACTCGCGCCAGTGCCGCGTGCGAGTACGCGGGGCTTCGGCGACTTCTTCAAGCCGTCGAAACTCGATGAACCCTGTGATCTTGCCCACTGATTCCTCTACGCGGCCACTCGAGGCGCTGCGACTTCGATGGCAGACATCTGCTTCAGCGCACGACGGTATTCCTGCGGGAACACCTTGACGAATCGCGTTCGCATCGCTGGCCAGCGATCGAGCAGCATGCGCGCGCGCAAACTGCCGGTTGTCCGAAAATGGCTCTCGACGAGTCCGTGCAGCAGAAATTCGTCTGTTTCGCCCAGGTGCCAGATTGCCTCATCGACACTTTGCTGCTGCTGCAGTGTGGGCAAAACCGGCTCGAGCTCGCACATCGATTGATTGCACTTCCGCGCAAAGTCGCCGAACTCGTCGAACACATAGGCGATGCCGCCTGACATACCGGCTGCAAAATTACGCCCGGTTTCGCCAAGCACGACTACGGTGCCCTTGGTCATGTACTCGCACCCATGGTCACCGGTGCCCTCGACCACCGCCGTTGCACCCGAATTGCGGACCGCGAAGCGCTCGCCGGCGACGCCGTTGAAGAACGCCTCTCCGGCAAGGGCGCCGTAAAGAACCGTGTTGCCGACGATAATGTTCTCGGTTCCGGCGCCGCGAAAGTCATTGGGGCATCGCACAATCAAGCGTCCACCCGACAACCCCTTACCGGTGTAGTCATTCGCGTCGCCAACGAGATCGAGCGTGATGCCGGCGGCCAGAAACGCGCCGAAGCTTTGCCCCGCGGTGCCGGTAAATTGGATATGGATCGTGTCGTCGGGCAAACCCACGTGTCCGTAACGGCGCGCGACCTGACTCGACAGCATCGTTCCCACCGCGCGGTTGACGTTGCGAATCGGTGAGATAAAACTCACGCGCTCGCCGCGCTCGAGCGCTGGCTTGCACTGCTCGATGAGTTTGTGGTCCAGCGCCTTGGCCAAGCCATGATCCTGGCCCTCGACACAAAGCCGGGGCACTTCAGGCGGCATCTGTGGCTGATAAAAAATCTGGGTGAAATCAAGCCCACGAGCCTTCCAGTGCTCGACCCCGCGCCGTTTGTCGAGCAAGTCTGCGCGGCCGATCAATTGATCGAACGTGCGGACGCCGAGTTGAGCCATCAGCTCGCGCACTTCCTCGGCCACAAAGAAAAAGTAATTGATGACATGTTCCGGCTGACCGCTGAATTTCTTCCGTAACAAAGGATCCTGCGTCGCAATGCCAACCGGGCAGGTGTTCAGATGGCATTTGCGCATCATGATGCAGCCCTGGACCACGAGCGGCGCCGTCGCAAAACCAAACTCATCGGCGCCGAGCAGCGCCCCGATGACGACGTCACGTCCGGTCTTCATCTGACCATCGACCTGCACCGCGATACGGCTGCGCAGGCGATTCAGCACCAACGTTTGCTGCGTTTCAGCGAGCCCAATTTCCCACGGAGTACCGGCGTGCTTGATCGATGACACCGCTGACGCGCCGGTGCCACCATCATGCCCGGCGATCGTCACATGATCTGCCTTCGCCTTCGCAACTCCCGCAGCAACCGTACCCACGCCCACTTCGGAGACAAGCTTGACGCTGATGGAGGCGCGAGGATTTGCATTTTTCAAATCATGAATCAGCTGCGCCAGATCTTCGATCGAATAAATGTCGTGATGCGGTGCAGGTGAAATCAAGCCGACCCCCGGTACCGCGTAACGCAACTCGGCGATGTACGGGGTGACCTTGTGCCCAGGCAGCTGCCCGCCTTCACCGGGCTTGGCACCCTGCGCCATCTTGATCTGCAACTGATCGGCACTGACGAGATACTCAGCCGTAACGCCAAAGCGCCCTGACGCGACTTGCTTGATTTTCGACCGCAGCGAGTCTCCGGCCTGCAGCGGCGTGTCGACTTCGACCCGGTCGCGCCCCAGCACGTCCGCCAGCGTAGCGCCCGCCACGATCACACTCGCACCGGCGCGCATCTCCTGTCTATACCGAACCGGGTCTTCACCGCCTTCGCCGGTGTTGCTCTTGCCGCCGATGCGATTCATTGCAATTGCCAGTGTGGTGTGCGCTTCGGTCGAAATCGAACCTAGTGACATCGCGCCGGTCGAGAAGCGCTGGACGATGCTGGTGGCAGGCTCGACATCGGCAATGTCGATCGCCTGCGCCCGATCAAAGTTGAATTCGAATAATCCGCGCAGGGTCATGTGGCGGCGCGATTGATCGTTGATCAGCGCTGCGTATTCCTTGTAGGTCGAATAATCGTTAGACCGCGTCGAGTGCTGCAGCTTCGCAATCGAATCCGGGGTCCACATGTGCTGCTCACCGCGCACGCGCCACTGATACTCACCGCCCGCATCGAGCTGAGTCAACAGCACCGGATCATCGGAGAACGCCGCGCTATGCGTGTTCACGGCCTCTTCCATTACCTCAAATAGCCCGATCCCACCGATGTTGCTCGCGGTGCCTCGGAAATATCTCTCAACAAAACCCTTCGACAGCCCGACCGCTTCGAAGATTTGAGCGCCGCAATAGGACATGTAAGTGCTGATGCCCATTTTCGACATCACCTTATTCAAGCCTTTGCCGATCGCCTTGATGTAGTTCTTAATGGCCTTGTCGCCGTCGGGTCCATGCAGATCAGCGAGCGTTTCCAGCGCGAGATACGGATGCACCGCCTCCGCCCCGTAGCCGGCGAGCAGCGCGAAGTGATGGACTTCACGCGCAGATCCTGTTTCGACCACGAGCCCTGTGCAGGTGCGCAAACCCACAGCGACCAGATGCTGATGCACGGCACTGGTTGCGAGCAACGCGGGAATTGCAACCCGTGTCGCGTCCAGCGCGCGATCGGTGATCAAGAGCAGGTTGTAGCCGGCGCCAATTGCATCGACGGCCTGCGCGCATAGGGATGCAAGACGCGCTTCGACGCCCTCCTTGCCCCACGCCAGCGGGTAGCAGATGTCGAGCTCGAACGAGCGAAATTTATTCGACGAAAAATGATCGATCGCCCGGATCTTGGCGATATCGCTGAAGTCGAGTACCGGTTGGCTGACTTCGAGGCGCATCTGGGGATTGACGTTGTTGATGTCGAGCAGATTAGGCTTCGGCCCAATGAAGCTCACCAGCGACATCACCAATTGCTCGCGAATCGGATCGATCGGCGGATTGGTCACCTGCGCGAAGAGTTGCTTGAAATACGCATACAGCGGCTTCGAACGATCTGACAGAACCGGCAGCGCGGTGTCGTTGCCCATCGACCCCACCGCTTCCTCCGCAGCCACGGCCATCGGTTCCATCAGCAGGCGCACGTCTTCCTGAGTGAAGCCAAACGCCTGCTGACGGTCGAGCAGCGGAACGTCAATCTTGGCAGTGGACTGCGGCGGATCGCCAGCAGCATTGGGCAGATCGGCGAGCTTGATGCGAATTCGCTTGATCCACTCCTTGTACGGCTTGCTGGCAGCCAGCTGTTGCTTTAACTCCGCATCGTCGATGATGCGGCCCTGCTCGGTGTCGATCAGGAACATCTTTCCCGGCTGCAGTCGCCACTTCTTGACGATGCGGCTTTCCGGAATCGGCAACACACCGACCTCGGACGCCATCACCACGATGTCATCGTCTGTCACGACGTAACGCGCAGGACGCAGCCCATTGCGGTCGAGCGTGGCGCCGATGCGCACGCCATCCGTGAATGCAATCGCCGCCGGGCCATCCCACGGTTCCATCATGGCCGCGTGGTACTCGTAGAAAGCGCGCCGCGATTCGTCCATCAGCGTGTGCTGTTCCCACGCCTCAGGGATCATCATCATCATCGCGTGCGCCAGCGGGTAGCCGCTCATCGTTAACAGCTCGAGTGCGTTGTCGAAGCACGCAGTGTCCGACTGCCCTTCGTAAATCAACGGAAAAAGCTTGGCGAGGTCGCCGCGCAACACCGGAGAAGACATCACGCGCTCGCGGGCGCGCATCCAGTTGAAATTACCTTTGACTGTGTTGATCTCCCCGTTGTGTGCAACGAGGCGATACGGATGCACCAGTTCCCACGAAGGAAACGTGTTGGTCGAGAAGCGCTGGTGCACCAGCGCAATTGCGGAGACGACGCGTGGATCGCGCAGATCGAGGTAGTATTTTTCCACCTGCTCGGCAAGCAGCAGGCCTTTGTAAACCACCGTGCGCGTGGACATCGACGGCACAAAATATTCCTTGCCGTGTTTGAGCTTCAGCGCCTGAATCTTGTGGCTGGCGGCCTTGCGGATGACGTAAAGCTTTCGCTCAAGCGCATCGGGCACCATCACATCGGCGCCACGCCCGATGAAGATCTGCCGTATCACCGGCTCGCGATCCTTGACCAGCGGCGACATCGGCATATCGCGGTCGATCGGCACTTCGCGCCAGCCGAGCACCGTCTGCCCTTCGGCTCGCACGGTGCGTTCGAGTTCCTGCTCGCACGCCAGCCGAGAGGCGTGCTCGCGCGGCAGGAAAATCATGCCGACCCCGTATTCACCCTGCGGGGGTAATTCGACGCCGTGCCGGGCGAGCTCATCGCGATAGAACGCGTCGGGTATTTGAATCAGGATGCCGGCGCCATCACCGCACAACGTATCTGCGCCGACCGCGCCGCGATGATTCAGGTTCTGCAATATCAACAGCGCCTGCTGCACCAGCGCGTGGCTGGCGCGTCCCTTGATATTCGCCACAAATCCCACCCCGCACGCGTCGTGCTCGTTCGCGCGCGAATACAGCCCGTGCCGGGTGGCGTGATCTACAACTGCATCCAACTCTTGGGCGAGCATTTCAACTCCTGGCGGGGGCCGGCGAGTCCGACTTTACTGCGACGCACCAAGGGTATCAACCGGGTCGTTGTGTCGTATTGCGAAATGTGGGGCTACGGATCGATGCCGAACAGCCGGTGATGCTCTGAGATGGCGTAGCGGTCGGTCATCCCCGCCACGTAATCAGCAATCAGCCGCGGAGTTTCGACCGTTGCAGCCCGCAGCTGATGATCAAGCGGCAGCAGTTTCGGCTCGGCAAGAAATGCGCCGAACAGATCGGCGACGATACGCCGCGCCTTGGCCGTCATTCGCATCACCCGATAGTGCCGGTACAGGTTGTC